>JAACZX010000038.1 GCA_009996555.1 Chitinophagaceae bacterium
ACAATGGTTAACACCTTACACCGACTATCGTTTGCGGGATATGCCAAAAGAAGGCATCAAAAAATTACTGATCCTTTGCCCGGCATTTGTAAGTGATTGTCTGGAAACGCTGGAAGAAATTGCTGAACGTGGTAAAGAAACATTTATGGAAGCAGGTGGTGAAGAATATACTATGATCCCTTGCATGAATGTGCATCCGTTATGGGTGGAAGCGATTGCAACTTATGTGGAAGGAGTGGCGAAGGGGAATAGAGAGATGGTGCTGCGACGAGGCGGTCAATGGTGAGTGGTGAATGCCCGGCTAAATGAACAATGGGATCATAGAATTATTGTCTAAACTTTTACAACTTTAATTATAATGCTTGGTGGTTGTGTTATGTATTGACCATTCACCATTCACCATTCACAACATGTATCTCTACATAAAAGCCCTCCATATCATTTTCATCGTTACCTGGTTTGCGGGTTTGTTTTACATGCCACGCCTTTTTATTTATAATGTAGAAGCAAATGCAAAAGATGAAACTGCACGCAAAGTATTGCAGGAGCAGTTTACTATTATGATGAAACGCCTGTGGTACGGCATTACCTGGCCATCGGCAATTCTCACCTTGCTGTTTGGCATTTGGGTGTTGTTCGAAAGCGGTTATGCAAAAATTGTATTTGAACCTGCGGGGAGATGGATGCTCATTAAACTCATCTTTGTTCTCTTCTTATATCTCTATCATTTTTCGCTGCATAAAATTTTAAAGCAGCAGACATCAGGTGTGTTCCATTACACTTCGCAGCAGCTCCGCATCTGGAATGAAGTAGCTACTGTTTTTTTGGTTGCTGTTGTAATGTTGGTGGTGGTAAAGCAAAACCTCAGTGCATTGTGGGGTGTACTTGGTTTGTTGCTATTTGTTGTATTGCTGATGAGTGCAATAAAAATGTACAAGTTGCTGCGTAAATAGATGAGTGATGAGTACGTCCTCGTCTGACGGATTTATTCATGCAGGTGCTGAAACCACCCAAGGATTTTTTTTATGGTAGGGAAGGAAAATTCTTAGTTTTAGCGTCAAACAACTGCCATCTGGCAAAACCAAACCAAAAACTAATGAAAAAAGCAATTCTTCTCTCGTCTATCTGTTTGTCATTTGTGCTCATCATTTTTTCCTGTTCACGTAAATCCTCTGCTGCTGCAACAACAAGCAAGAAAATGGCAGCCGATGTTGCAATGTATGAAACCAGCGTAAAACCCCTGATTGCTGCAAAATGTGCACCCTGCCATTTTCCTGCAGAAGGTGGAAAGAAAAGAGCGCTGGATACTTACGACAGTGTAAAAGTGGTGGCAGCAGATATTGTTCGTCGTGTGGAATTAAATCCCGGCGAAAAAGGTTTTATGCCTTTCAAAAAACCAAAGCTTAGTGCTGAAGAAATTGCCGTATTTAAAAAGTGGGCTGAAGAAGTTGCCAGATAGTATTTCAAAATGACTATTTATAAAAAGAACCCCATCTGATTAAGACGGGGTTCTTTTTTAATATCATAAGCCCGGCTGATGCTCAGGGTTACTGCTCATCATCAAATTGCTTTGCTGAACATAGGAAGTGCTGTATCTCTTTGGAGATAAAGATCAAATGCGCTGCAAATATTGCGGATGAACTGCCGTCCTTTCTCCGTTACAATCAATCCATCTTCACTCAGATAGATCAATCCGTCGGCAAGTGGTTGCTGCAATTGCGGCAATACATATTTGCTGATCAAACGTTGATCTTCTTTACGGAAGATAGCATTACCCCGGCAACTGATGCTGAGGATATACTTACGGAAGGTCTTATCTTCTTCACTCAAAAAATACCCTTTAAAAACAGGTAATTCGTTTCGTTGAATACACTCGTAATATTCGTGTAATGATTTTTTATTTTGCGCAAACGCCACACCAATATCGCTGATGCTTGATACGCCAAGCCCCAGCAGCATGGATGTATGTTGTGTGGTATAGCCCATAAAGTTGCGGTGCAGCTTGCCATGTTCCCATGCAAAGAAAAGGTCATCATCCTGCAAAGCGAAATGATCCATCCCAATATCATAATAACCTGCGGCCGTCAGCAATTCTTTTCCTTTCAGGTATAGCTGTAGTTTTTCTTCGGGTGATGGCAGGTCATTTTCATCAAACAGACGTTGCCCTCTGCTGGTCCATGGTACATGCGCATAACTGTAAAATGCAATACGGTCGGGGCGTAATGCAATTACTTCATTAATGGTACGAGTAATACTTGCCAGGGTTTGTTTCGGCAAACCATAGATGAGATCGTAATTCACCGAAACAAAGCCAATGGCACGTGCTTCATCGGTTGCACGTTGTACGTTTTCAAGGGGTTGAATGCGGTTGATAATGCGCTGCACTTCGGGATCGTTGTCCTGCACACCATAACTGATGCGGCGGAATCCGAGGTTGTATAATGTTTCTAAATGTTCTTTTGTGGTATTGTTGGGGTGCCCCTCAATACTGAATTCATGTTGGGGATGAACAATGGAGCGATCAGTAATAAAATTGATCAGCCGTTCAAGGTGCGCTGGCGAAAAGAAGGTAGGCGTGCCGCCGCCAAGATGCAGTTCACGGATCAGCGGTTTTTCCTTCAACAAGGAAAGGTAGAGTTCAAATTCTTTCTCAATAACATCCAGGTATTCCACTTCCACACCATGGTTGGTTGTGATCTTTTTGTTACACCCGCAATAGGTACACAGCGATTCGCAAAAAGGCAGGTGGATATACAGGCTGATGCCTTCCTTTTTATTATGCAGCTGAAATTGCTGTTGCAGGAGATGAATATACTGCTCCTTGTCAATTCCCTCTTTCCAAACAGGTACAGTTGGATAACTGGTATAGCGGGGAACAGGTTTGTTATACCGGCGGACCAAATGTTGAAATTCTTCAGATTGCATGAGGCAAAATTCCCGGTTCCGGGGCTGTGGTTCACTGATGGAAATGGCGGTAAAAGATGATTTCCATCAGTTTGCAAAAAGCCCTTTTCCCGTGTTCATTCACCCACGAACTTCCGTACCTTTGGCAACTTTAAAAATCAGACAGGGAAAGACTTATGAGCGCTAAGTACAGGGAATTTTCGCAGTTGAATCTGCCGTCGATCGAACAGGAAATACTGGCAAAATGGGATGCTGAACAGGCTTTTCAGAAAAGTATTGAGGTAAGGGACGGAGCTACGCCGTTTGTGTTTTACGAAGGCCCGCCCAGTGCCAATGGTATGCCCGGCATTCACCACGTTATTTCACGTACGCTGAAAGATCTGGTTTGTCGCTACAAAACCATGAAAGGTTTTAAAGTGAACCGCAAAGGCGGATGGGATACGCATGGTTTGCCGATTGAGTTAGGTGTAGAGAAAGAATTGGGTATTACGAAAGAAGATATTGGCGTTAAGATCACCGTTGAAGAATACAACAAGAAATGCCGTGAAGCAGTATTGCGTTATAAAGACAAGTGGGATGAGATCACGAAGAAGATGGGTTACTGGGTTGACTTGAATGATCCTTACATCACTTTCGAAAATAATTACATTGAAACTCTGTGGTGGTTGTTGCAGCAGTTGTACAAAAAAGGATTGCTGTACGAAAGTGTAAGCATTCAACCTTATTCACCGGCTGCAGGTACAGGTTTAAGTTCGCATGAACTAAATCAGCCCGGTACCTATAAAGATGTGAAGGACACCAGTGCAACAGTGATGTTCCGTGCAGCGCAGGATGAGAAGAGTAAATTTTTGCACGATGCTGTGCATGGTGCCGAAGTGTTCTTCATGGCTTGGACAACCACACCTTGGACATTGCCAAGCAACCTTGGCTTAACGGTTGGACCAAACATAGAATATGTATTGGTTCAAACATTCAATCCGTACACGCATCTTCCCGTAAATATTGTATTGGCGAAAGATCTGGTGCACAAGTATCTGAAAGCTGAAGGAGAGAATGGTGATTTTGAGGGATACAATGGTGAACAGAAATTATTACCGTGGAAGATCATCACTTCATTCAAGGGCTTGCAACTCGAAGGTTTGCACTACGAGCAACTGTTGCCTTATGAAGCAAACAGTATGGAAGTAGTAAAACGCATTACGCCCGATGCAGATCCTTTCCGTGTATTGATCGGTGATTTCGTAACGACTGAAGATGGTACAGGTATCGTACATACCGCTCCTGCATTTGGTGCAGATGATTACCGTGTGGGTAAGAAATACAACATCGGTATTTTAACCATGGTGGATCGTGAAGGAAAGTTTGTTGATGGATTAGGTGAGTTCAGCAACCGTTATGTAAAGAATTATAAAGACGAGAAAGATTATGTAGATGTGAATGTCGACATCTGCGTAAAACTGAAAAAAGAGAATAGAGCATTTAAAGTAGAGAAATACGAACACAGTTATCCGCATTGCTGGAGAACTGATAAACCGATACTTTATTATCCGCTCGATGCATGGTTCATTAAAACAACAGCCATCAAAGACAAAATGGTGGAGTTGAATAAAACCATTAACTGGAAACCAAAATCAACAGGCGAAGGCCGCTTCGGCAACTGGTTAGAGAACATGGTTGACTGGAACCTGAGCCGCTCTCGTTTCTGGGGAACTGCATTGCCGATCTGGAAAACAGAAGATGGCGAAGAAGAAATTTGTATCGGTACTGTTGAAGAGCTGAAAGAAAATGCAGCAAAAGCAGATGCAACACTCGGCACCAACAATGCAAAATATTTAGGCAACGATATCGATCTGCATAAACCTTACGTGGATGAGATCATTCTCATCAGCCCAAGTGGCAAAGCCATGAAACGTGTACCAGACTTAATCGATGTTTGGTTCGACAGTGGTGCTATGCCTTATGCACAATGGGGATTGGATCATGAGAAAGTGAAGAAAGGAGAGAAGTATCCGTTCAAACTTCCTGCAGGTGTGGAAAAATTTGAGGATCTCTATCCGGCAAGCTTTATTGCTGAAGGTGTGGACCAAACACGTGGATGGTTCTATACACTTCATGCGATCGCCTCACTGGTATACGATAGCGTGGCTTACAAAACGGTGGTGAGTAATGGTTTGGTGTTAGATAAGAATGGTAACAAAATGAGTAAGCGCCTCGGCAACGTGGTGAACCCGTTTGAAACCATTGAGAAATTTGGTGCCGATGCTACACGCTGGTATCTCATCACCAATGCATCGCCTTGGGATAATCTGAAATTTGATATTGAAGGCATCAAAGAAGTGCAACGCAAATTCTTTGGTACACTTTACAATACCTACCAATTCTTCGCTTTGTACGCAAATGTGGATGGCTTTGCGTTTAAAGAGGCAGCTATCCCGGTAAAAGATCGTCCTGAAATTGATCAATGGATCTTATCATCACTTCATACGCTTGTCAAAAAAGTGACCGATGCAATGGATGATTATGAACCAACGCAGGCGGGAAGGTTGATTGAAGAATTTGTTGATGAGCACTTAAGTAACTGGTATGTGCGTTTGTGCCGCCGCCGTTTCTGGAAAGGCGAGTACGAACAGGATAAGATCAGCGCTTACCAAACTCTATATGAATGTATTGAAACGGTGCTTCGTTTAATGGCGCCGGTTTCTCCTTTCTTCAGCGATGCTATTTTCACTGAACTGAATAAAGTAAGTGGCCGCTTTAATGCAGCATCAATTCACCATGTTGATTTCCCGGTTGCGGACGCAAGCCTGATCGACTCAGCTTTGGAAGAGCGCATGCAGCTGGCGCAAGATGCTTCATCTTTGGTGTTATCGCTCCGCAAGAAAGTGAACATCAAAGTGCGCCAGCCTTTGCAGAAAATATTGATCCCGGTGTTAAGCAATGGTATGCAGGAGCAGTTCGGCAAGGTGGAAGATATTATTAAGAGCGAAGTGAATGTGAAAGAGATCGAATACCTCACGGCCGACAATACCTTTATTAAAAAGAAGATCAAACCCAACTTTGTGGCATTGGGCAAAAAGCTGGGTGCGAAGATGAAAGCGGTGTCCACTGCCCTTGCTCAGTTCAGCCAGGAACAAATTGCACAAATTGAACGTGAAACTGTTTATAATCTGTTAGTTGATAATGAAACTGTTCCATTATATTTGACAGATGTAGAAATTCTCAGCGAAGATGTACCCGGTTGGATGGTAACGAATAAAGGAGCCGTAACCGTGGCGCTGGATGTGACGATAACCCCCGAACTGCTGAACGAAGGCAATGCCCGGGAACTGGTGAACCGCATCCAGAAGATCCGCAAGGAAAGCGGGTTTGAGCTGACTGACAGGATTGCGGTAGAGCTATCGTTTAACGAAGCCCTCGAGCCATCCATCACTCAATTTAAATCCTATATTTGCGCCGAAATTTTGGCAGACAGCCTCGATTTGGTTCCTGAAATTGCAGATGGAACGGAGATTGAGGTAAATGAAATCAACCTTAAAGTTCAAGTACACAAAAAAGGAGGATAGAATGGCAATCAAAAAGAAAGCAGCTAAACCGGCCCCAAAGAAGCCTGCTGCAAAACCAGCTCCCAAAAAGGCGGCTAAGCCTGCTGCAAAAAAGCCAGCTCCTAAGCCTGCCCCTAAAAAGGCGGCTGCTAAACCTGTTGCAAAAAAGCCAGCACCCAAGCCCGTTGCTAAAAAAGCAGCTGTAAAACCGGCTGTCAAACCTGCGGTAAAGGCTGCAGTAAAACCAGCGCCGCCAAAAGCGGCAAAACCGGAAGTTAAAAAGCAAGCGCCGGCAGCAAAACCGGAAAGTGCAATTAAGCCCATCGTTAAACAAGCAATAAAAGATTTGAAAAAAGAAGCGAAAAAGCCGGCACCTCCTAAAGAGGTAAAGCCAATCAAAACATCGGTAAATACATCGGTGAAATACCAACCTGATTTTACCAAGTCAGTATTAGACAAAACAGTGGAAGAAAAACCTCAGGGTCCATTGGTTCGTTACAGTGATGCCGATCTGCAGGAGTTCAAAGAGCTTATTCAGCGCAAGCATGAAGCAGCGAAAAAAGAATTGAACTATTTGCAAGGTCTGATCACCCGCAAGGACGATCAGGGTGGTGATGGTGATGATGGCCGTTACATGACCATGGAAGATGGCAGTGTAAGTATGGAGCGTGAGCAACTGAGCCAGATGGCCAGCCGCCAGATCACTTACATTGATCACCTGGAAAAAGCACTGATGCGTATCGAAAACAAAACCTACGGTATTTGCCGTGTAACAGGCAGGTTGATCGATAAAGCCCGTTTACGTGCAGTACCTCATGCTACATTAAGCATTGAAGCGAAGATGGGAATCGTAAAAGGCCCTCAACCTTCAGGCGAATAAGCAACGAAAGAATCCAGGCATTATAAGTTATACGGGGTTGTCAACATGTAAGCGTTGACAACCCTTTTTACTGTGCTGATGTTGATCACGATGGATGCAGCACATGTATTTTTTCATTTACTTTGGCATTCTATGGCAGTGGATCAGAAACAGGAAATGATTATTGAAGCGGCGATCAAACGGTTTGCACATTTTGGGGTAAACAAAACCACCATGAATGAAATTGCTGCCGATCTTTCCATTTCCAAAGCACTGCTGTATTATTATTTCCCTGATAAGATGAGTTTGTTTGCAGCTGTGCTGGAACATATTACCTCAATGGCTGCAGAAGCAGTAGATAAACTGCTTGCCAAAGAAACCGATCCTATGAAAACGATAATCGGTTTTCTTGACAACCGCACCGAATTCATCATTCGCTATCACAATATTATCGAATACCTGCGTGGTATGAAGCCCGCCAGTATGCCCAAAGAACTGCAACAGCTATTCACCAATATCCGTAAACGGGAGCTTAGCCGGATTACCACTATTATGGAGCAGGGCAAAAAGCAAAAACTGTTTCAGGTGGAGAATGCTGCAAAAACAGCCGAACTGTATTTCGATTTCCTCGAAGGTTTCCGCATGGCCTTCTTTGTGCAAAACCCCAGCATCTTCCCCGATGAGAAGCAATTCCGGGCCATTCTTAAGCGTGAAAAAGAATTTTCTGCAATTTTTTTGAAAGGGTTAACGAAGTAATTATTTTTTTGTCTTAATTTTGACTTTTAAATCAAAAAAGTCAGTAGGTCAAAAAGTAAAAAAGTTAAACGTGAAAAGTGCAGATAAACAGGAACAGATACTGGAAGCAGCCGTAAGGCGCTTATCGCATTTCGGGGTGCATAAAACCACACTCACCGAAATAGCCGATGATCTGAGCCTTTCCAAGCAGGCGCTTACCTATTACTATCACGATAAAACCGCATTGATTGCAGCAGTAGTCAGCAAAATTGCCGGCGATTACCTGGCCGATGTTGAAAAACTTGCAGCACAAGAGCAGGCCATTGAACAGCTGTTCATCAACCTGGTAGATATGCGGCATCGCTTTTTTGAACGTTACAAACTGCTGTTTCTCCAAATGAACCTGGAAGATATCGGTCATAGTACTGATATACACGAAGCAAAAATGCAGGTGATAAAAGCGGAAGAAGCACTGCTGGTAAACGTATTGCAGGCTGCCATAGAGAAAGGGGAAGTAAGAAAGATTGATGCAGCGCATACCATACAGTTAATGATGGATATGCAGGCAATGATCATTTATAGCGTGAAGCATGTTTGCCCTTTTCCTACAGAAGAACATTTTCTGCAACTCATGAAAAAGCAGAAAGAAGTTTTACAGCTGATGATTAACGGTATAATGAGTAAGTGATGACAGCACGTATTAAACAGAAAGCACAACAATTGTTTTTTAAATACGGCATCAAAAGTATTTCGCTTGATGACCTGGCAAAACATGCGGGTATTTCAAAGAAAACAGTGTACCTGCATTTTGCCGATAAGCAGGCAATTGTTCATGAACTGTTGAATACTGTATTGGAGCAACATGAAGATGCATTTGCAGCATGTGCAAAAAATGCGACCAACGCAGTAGAAGAAATATGGAAGCAGGCACAGGTGGTTTATCCTGCATTACCCGATGTAAGCCGTTTGTTTTTTTATGATCTGCGCAAATATGATGCAGCAGGCTGGAGCAAGGTAAACAATTATCTCAATGGGTTTTTGCTGCCTTGTTTTAAAGCAAACATTGAACGTGGTATGGCTGAAGAATTATTCAGAAGCGATCTGCAACCGGAGCTGACAGCAGAGATACGTATGCAGCAGGTAAACACCGTATTCGACAGCAATGAATTTTCTGTGCGGAAGCTACATGCTACTCAACTCATGAAAGATCTGTCGCAGTTTTATTTACATGCAATCACTACACCAAAAGGCAAAACAGTTTTAAAGAAATATACAAATCAAAAGGATGACAACTAAGCAACAATCACAAAACAAACGGTTTTCGATGAAAACAGCAGGCAGTGTTTTATTACTGCTGTTCTTCTTTGCACCGGGCATGGCCAGTGCGCAGGAACCGAAAACGCTTTCTCTCAAGGAAGCTTTGCAATATGCATTGCAGGCAAACAGAGATGCACGTAAAGCAAAACTGGATATTGAAAATGGTCAATACCAGGTTGATGAAGTAAGAGCAAGAGCCTTACCACAGGTGAGCGGCTCTGCATCTACAACGTACAATCCCATTCTCATGTTAAGTGCAGTACCGGGCGAATTAGCCGGAAGACCTGGTGAAACGTTCCTGGTGGCTTTCGGACAAAAATGGAATGCAGGTGCAGGTATTTCAGTAAACCAAACCATTTTCGACAATTCGGTATTTGTTGGATTAAAAGCTGCAAAAACAACAGCAGAGTTTTACCGCATTAATGCACAGCTTACCGAGGAGCAGATTATGGAGCAGGTTGCAACAACCTATTACCAGGTGTTGGTGCAACGCCAGCAACTAACGGTAATTGACAGTACATTAAAAAACATGCTGACTACCAAAAATGTATTGCAGAGTTTGCTTGATAATGGACTGGCGAAGAAGATCGATCTCGATCGTATCATCGTTAGCATTTCCAACATGCAAAGCCGAAAACAACAATTGCTGAATGGTGTGGCGCTGTTAGAAAACCAGTTGAAGTTTTATATGGGTATGCCCATCAACACAGCTATCATTGTTCCCGATATTGATTTAAAAAGCATCAATCCGAAAGGCATTGCAAAAGCTGATTCAATTGATGTGAATAGTCGTACAGAAATGCAGGTGTTGCGTAAACAGGAGCAACTGCTCAACTATCAGAAAACATCAGTTAAAGGTGCCAATCTTCCAACGGTGTCGGTAGGTGGTAACTATTCTTACAATGCGTTGGGTAATAAATTTCCTTTGTTTAAAGGGGCAAGCCAGGGTGTTAATTGGTTCGATGTTTCATCCATCAATTTAAGTATTAAAGTGCCCATTTTCAATGGCGGTGCTACTAAAGCAAGAGTAAAGCAGGCAGATGTTGCTATTCGTAAACTGAACGAAGACATCAACTATACCAAACTGGCTTTGAATCTTGCATACGAAAATGCAAAAACAAAGATCAACAACAGCATCATTACACTCAATACACAAAATGAAAATGTAAAACTGGCAGAAGAAGTGTATTTCAATACCAGGAACAATTACAACAATGGATTGGCAACACTTACCGATCTGCTGAATGCTGAAAACTCTTTAACCGAAGCACAGAATAATTATTCCGCCGCTTTGCTTGATTACAAAGTATCGGAAATACAATTACTGAAAGCACAGGGCAACTTACAATCATTATTAAACTAACAAAGCATACAATGAAAAAGAATTCATTCGTAAAAATTATTACAACCATTGTTATCCTGGCTGCAGCCGTTGCATCAATTGCCTGGGTATTGAAACATAACAAAGCAAAGAACAAAGCAAAAACCGATGTAGTAGCACAGGCTGCAGGTGATGTTGCGGTGAAAACAAGCACGGTGCAAAACCTTGCACTGGATCTTGATTTTGCTGTGAACGGAAATTTTGCGCCTTGGGCACAAATGGATTTTGCAGCAGAAAGTTCAGGTCGTGTTGTAAAACTGCTGGCCGATGAGGGTACTTATGTGAAAGTGGGACAAACACTCGCCATT
>JAACZX010000690.1 GCA_009996555.1 Chitinophagaceae bacterium
TCTGGAATATGTTCCCAGCAGGGCCCCTTTTGCGGAAGGAGAAACGATTTTTAAATCGCTGGCTGCCACCTTTGTTCCCCGCTTTTTATGGCCTGATAAGCCACAGGCCGGGGGACATGAAAATATGTTGCGGTTTACGGGGTTTAAAATCGAGGGTTATAGTATGAACATCAGCCCGATGGGGGAGGCCTACGGCAATTATGGTGTGGAAGGGGGCATCTTTTTTATGCTGCTATATGGGTTGTTTTTTTCGTTGCTTATTGTTTTGCTGATGAGTTATGTGAAAAAGAGGCCCACCATTATTCTTTGGTTTCCTGTGTTGTTTCTTAATTCCATCCAAATGGAAACTGATATTTTGATGTGCCTGAATTCATTGATCAAAAACATGTTTTTTGTGGCAGCTGTTTTTTGGATGGCTAACCGGTTTTTGCGGTTGAAACTCTGAGGAGAAAAACCAAAGTCCAAGAGAGAAAATCCAAAGTCCAAGGCCCAAAGTCCAAGGCCCAAAGTCCAAGGCCCAAAGTCCAAGAAAGAAAATCTAAAATCCAAGAGAGAAAATCCAAAACCCAAGGCCCAAAGTCCAAGAAAGAAAATCCAAAATCCAAAACCCAAAGTCCAAGGCCCAAAGTCCAAGAAAGAAAATCCAAAATCCAAAGTCAAAAGTCCAAGAAAGAAAAACAAGAAAGGAAGGCAATTGGAATTGGTATTTGGGAACATTAAGTGAACCTGGAATAACTACTCACTTTTTTTGAAGAAGCGTATCCTTATTTTTTACGATCATTTTTACCCGGCGTGGAAAGCGGGTGGGCCAGTGCAATCGTTGGTGAATCTTGTTCGGCAATTGTATGCGGACTATGAACTTTATGTTATCTGCAAGCCGCATGAAATGAATGAACAATCAACATTGCCTGGCATCTCCGTCAATAAATGGATGGATTGGGAGAGGAAAGCAAAAGTTTATTACCGGGACTATGCAGGTTCAAATCATTTTCAACTGAAAGAATTGATCGCTTCGGTTAATCCGGATACCATCTTCATCAACGGATTATTCTCATTGCATTTTAATATCCGGCCTTTACAGCATGCGGTTGCTTATTGTAAGCAGCATCCGAACTGCAGGCTGATCCTTTCTGCAAGAGGCATGCTTCATCCCGGTGCTTTATCGCAGAAATCATTTAAGAAGAAAATTTTCCTCGCTTTTTTTAAACTAGCCGGTTGGCATAAAGCTGTTTACTGGCATGCTACTGATGAACAGGAATTACAATACATCAAACAACAGTTTGGTGAAACAATGAATGTACTTGTTGCAGGTAATTTTCCAAACCTGCTGCCAGCAGCATCAATGCCGGTAAAGAAAGCGAATGAACTGATCTTGGGAACAATAGCGCTGATCAGTCCCATGAAAAATCATGTGGCAGTTTTGAATGTATTGCAGAAAAGTACTGCTGCCATTCAATGGCATATCTATGGTCCTGTGAAAGATGCCGCTTACTGGAAAGAATGTGAAGCGATCATCGCAAAGCTTCCTGAAAATATTCAAGTTAAATATCATGGCGAGCTTTCACCTGCTGATAAAACAAAAGCAATGGAGCAGTTCCAGGTGTTCATCATGCCCAGCAAAAGTGAAAATTTTGGTCATGCTTTGTTGGAAGCATTGAGTGCAGGTAAGCCGGTGATCACGACCAACACAACTCCGTTTAAACATTTGCAGGATGTTCACGCAGGATTTACAGCTGAGATCAACCGACTTGATGAAGATCTGTCAATTGCTATTGAAAAGTTTGCAGCGATGAACGATGTTGAGCTAACAGAATGTAGTAAGGCCGCTGCAGTATTTGGAGCAAATTTTGTTGATGTGAAATTAATAACGCAACAATATGAAGTCTTATTTAAAGGTTAATAGCGATGCTTTGTGAACCACACCGAACGAAGTTCCTAACCTTCACTTCGCTTGGTTACCTCCCAGGAGAACCCACCCCTACCCCTCCCAGGAGGGGAAAGAACTTTCTAAGAAACTTTTTGTTGTGCGAGGAAGAATGTTTTTCAATGAGGCAATAGCAATCAAACTTTATTTACCTAGCCACATGGTAAACCTGAACGGTTATCTTTGCGGCCATTAATTTATTTCTATCCGAATGATTGTTCTTGGAATTAACGCCTATCATGCAGACAGCAGTGCGGCGATTTTTGTAGATGGTAAAATGATCGCAGCAATTGAAGAAGAACGTTTCCGCAGAGTAAAACATTGGGCGGGGTTCCCATCTATGGCTGTTGAGTTTTGTTTGAAGGAAGCTGGCGTCAGTTTAAAAGATGTGGATCATATTGCTATTGGTCGTGATCCCTGGGCAAAGCTTGGGAAAAAATTACTGTTCCTGTTGCAAAACCCAGGCAATAGTGTAGCGGCTGTGCGTAACCGTTTGAGCAATGCTAAAAAAGTTTCAACACTTGAAGATGAATTTGTGAAGATCGAAGCGATCGATAAAGCAGAGCTGAAAAAGAAAATCCACAACGTTGAACATCACCGCAGTCATTTAGCATCTGCCTTTTTCGCATCACCATTTGAAGAAGCAGCCTTGTTGTCTATTGATGGTTCAGGTGATTTTACCACAACCATGATCGGTATTGGTCGTGGCAACAAGATTGAAGTTTTAGATTCAGTTGACTTCCCGCATTCAGTCGGCATTTTTTATACAGCATTAACGCAGTGGTTGGGCTTTCCGCATTATGGCGATGAATATAAAGTGATGGGGCTTGCACCTTATGGTGAAGCAAAGTATGTTGACCGATTGAGAGAGTTGATCCAGTT
>JAACZX010000691.1 GCA_009996555.1 Chitinophagaceae bacterium
CTGTGAGTATAGCAACCCGTTTAAATGAATATCGGCGGTAACCCCGGTTTCCAGGTAACCAACACTTAAATTCTTATGGATACCAATGTCTCCATTGGCATCAAGAATCAGTCTAGCCTTATAATTGTTTTCATCCCCCAGAACCAAAGAACCGGCCGAGTTAGAATACAAAGAATACGACTTGCCATTTGCACTTGTATTCCTCATCCATAAGCCAGCTGTCATACCATTTTGTCCATCAAGCATAATTCCTGGCAACCCACTTACATTATCCAGTAAATGAAGCCGGTATTGCGGGTTTGATGTGCCAATACCAACATTATCCGAATTGGAATTATAAATATTGTTTCCATTCGTTGTCCATTGTGCTTTCATGAAGTTGAAACACAAACAAAAAAGCTGAAATAGGATTATTTTTCTCATCATTGGTTTTTAAGTTTCAATGTTTGAACTTCTGACTGCAGCAATTGAATAAGTTTTTGTTGCTCATTCAGCTTCCTGTTTTGTTCAATGATTTGATTGTTTTGCTCAATAAGATACAATGTCAATTCTTCAATTTTTTTTAGCAAAAGCACTTGTGTATCACCTATATCCACCCCATCTTTTATTACCTCCTCAGTTGTAGGCATTTCCGGAAGATGCCCATGCCTTTTTATATATTCTTCTACATCACGTAATGATGGCAGATGGTAGTCTTTGTCAAAGACATAGTCGGCCCAGGAAGATTGAGTGATTTTTATTTTACGTGCGCCGATTGTTCCATCCACTGCGAGTTTATAGGAGCCGGGGGGCGTGGTACCAATACCTACATTCCCTGCAAAATAGGAGAAGTCTGAATTGACGATCAGTTCTTCAAGTGGACCTCCTCCAGCAACAGCAAATTGAAGTTTTTTATACCCGGCTACATTGGGTCTGGCCACATATCCATAAGCATGACTGGTTCGGTTCAGAATAAGATCACCTCCGTCAATGTATACACTTGCATTTGTATAGATATTACCACGAACATCCAGTTTATGTTCCGGGGAAGTAGTTCCAATACCAATATTCCCGTTCCCCTTAAGGCGAAGAAACTCTCCCTGGTTTGATCCAAACGCCATTCCCCAAGGATCTCCAATTGGGTTGAATTCAAGATACCCTTGATCTGATGCATCCGTCCTGAACTGTAGTCTGGCACCTGTATTTTCCCAAATGTTGTTCGTTGTGTGCCGACGCAGAAGAAATTTAAACTGAGCATAGTTCGGGCTCAAGGCGGAAAAGTTTGCAATCTCTAACACATTCCCGATATTGTTTCCAGGAAAATTATCATTGTGCACCTGCAACAGGTTCGATGGTGAAGTCGTTCCAATACCGATATTACCCGAAGGCATGCCAGTAGAATTCTGAGCAAACACCGAACAGTAAGTCAGGGTTGTTATAAGCAGAAAAGATGCTATTAATTTCATTAATTATTTTTATTAGGTAAGACTGATCTCTTTAACTGTTCAATTTCCTTTTGCTGGTTTTCTGTTGTTTTTTTTAACTCAATAATGTACAAGGTGAGTTCTTCAATTTTCTTAAGAAGAACTGCTTGATTATTGCCCAGATCTAATCCGTTTGTTTCAATTTGTTTGGCAGGCTCAACACCTGGCAAATGCTTATGCCGTTGAATAAATTCTTCAACTTCTTTTAATGAGGGTAATACATAACTTTTCTCAAAAACATAGTCTGGCCAACCGGTCTGTGTAACTCTTACTTTCTTAGAATGAATCTCTCCATTCACGGAAAGCTTATTAACATACACTGATTTGCCGTTATATCCGTTCGTGTTCACATAGGTATCCTTTACCGTTTTGTAGGTATGTGTTGGTCCATTTGTTTGCTGATATGGAAACGGATGACTCACACCATCATAGATCTGTGGATCAACGGTTGTCGCTGAAGAGTAATAATAAGTTGTATTCCCTCCTTTCAGCCAGATCAACATTCGTTTATCTCCATTTGTATTTGACACATCCAGCCAACCGCCAATGAAATCAAAGTTGAGTGCATACGTATTACTGTAAATATTGGCCTGAACAAAATCAGAGCCATGCCCCCAATCTGTCAAATGAAAGGTAAACGTTGCGTTCAGCGATCCACGCCAGTTACTATTAGTATGCACGTCTGATCTCCCAAGGAATAACTCAGTAGGTTTATTACTTGCCCAATTGCCGTCATAAAAAGCAACCGGGTAAAACTTGTCAATATCACCTCCTACAGTAAAACTTCCACTTTGCTGTGCCACAACAGGAATTATACCTGGAGCAGAAAAAAGAACAATCATTATCCATAACCTGGTAAAAGAAGTTTGCATAAGTGATAGGTTTAGTTCTTTATACTTTGCCTTTTTAATTGTTCATTCTCCATCTGTACTTTTTTCAGAATAGCTTCCATCTCTCCCTGTTTTAGTTCCTGCTGTTCAATCTTCTTATTCAATTGAATAATGTACAAGGTCAGCTCTTCAATTTTTTGTAGCAGCAATGCCTGTGTCTGTCCTACATCCAATCCTTCTTTTACTATTTCCTGTTCTGCAGGAATATCCTTCAGATGTTTATGTTCTTTGATGTATTTTTCTACCTCTGCCAGTGTGGGTAATTGGTAATCATTTGCAAAAACAAAATCAGCCCATGTTGCCTGGTCAACCTTCACCTTGCGTGCACGAACAGTTCCTTGTACAAAGAGTTTTGTAGAGGCATCCTCGAAAGAGGTGAGATTAAAGTTGGTGCCGATCCCCACCTGGCCTGAATTGTGTATCACCAGGGAATGTATTGCAT
>JAACZX010000692.1 GCA_009996555.1 Chitinophagaceae bacterium
AACTTCGCTGGCAGTAGAAAGTTGTTCGAAAGCTGGTGGCTTGGCGTGGATAGCACGGCCATTAGCTTTGCTCACCTGTGGCAAACCATCAATAGCATCACCAGTTACATTAAATAAACGACCGTTGATGGCCTCACCTGTAGGCATCAGAATGTTTTTACCGGTATCAGTTACTTCCATACCACGAACCAGACCTTCTGTACCGTCCATAGCGATGGTACGAACGCTGTCTTCACCAAGGTGTTGCTGTACTTCCATTACGAGTACATCACCATTGGGGCGTTTAAGTTCAAGAGCGCTGTAAATTTCGGGGAGCTGACCGTTGAACTGAACGTCCACAACGGCACCGATAACCTGTTTTACCTTACCAGTATTGGCCATATTTAATGTATTTAAAAGAGATAGGTTTTAAAACTGGCCGCAAAGGTAAGGGTGAGCGAACGAATTGCCAATTTGTTATAGCCGATTTTTAAAATTGGGGAAAAGATGGAAAAACAGGAGGCTGACAGACAATTTCTGTCCCTCGCACCGGGTGTTTTCCGCATCCCGGCCCCCTGTAAAGAACAATGTTTATGTCCTCTTATATATTATATAATTACCTGTGGTTTTTCTGTTTTCAAACTTTTTCCTCCCTTTGTGGTTAATAACGTTTTGTGTTCATTTTTAAATTACAAATTATGCAACAACCAACTTTTCGGATGATTTCAACATTACTTTGCCTGTTGTTATTTGTGGCGTGTAACAATGCGACAGAAAAGACCACAGAAATAAAAGAGCCGGTATTGAAAGAAGAAAATATCAGTTTTTCAGGCGATAATGTTACGATGACTGGTTTTATAGCTTATGATGAAGCCATTAGCGGCCCCCGCCCTGCTATATTAATTGTACCGGAATGGTGGGGTTTGAATGATTATACCAAAATGCGGGCCCGTGAACTGGCGAAGCTGGGTTACATTGCCCTTGCAATGGATATGTATGGCAACGGCAAGGTTGCCGATAACCCCGACAGTGCAGGTGCTGCAGCCGGTCCTTTTTACCAGAACCCACAAATGGCTTTCACAAGAATTGAAGCTGCTTTGGCAAAACTGAAAAGCTATACCCAGACTGATACCGCCAATATTGCGGCCATTGGTTACTGTTTTGGTGGTGCGATGGTTTTAAATACTGCCCGGATGGGATTGAATGTAAAAGGAGTAGTCAGCTTTCATGGCAATCTTGTTGGCACGCCATTAAATAAAGAGTTGTTGAAAGCAAAGATCTTGGTTTGTCATGGAGCGGCCGATCCGTTGCTTACACATTTAAAGAATATGCAAATGCAACACATGCATTCACCAATCCTGACGCAACTGCTATGGGTGAAAAGTTTAAACTGCCTATTAAATATGATGCTGCTGCTGATACTGCAAGCTGGAAGGATATGAAAGAATTTTTTACATCGCTGTTCCAACAACAGTAATCGCCATTCATTTGGTAAAAGGGCTTTCGAAAGGAAGCCCTTTTTATTTACATCCGTAAATTCCGAAGAACATGCATTTAACAAACACGATTATCTTGATTTCTGCACAGTTACCAATTTGTATAGTAGCAATTACTGAGATATTGCCCGGTGAAACTATTTTCGCTGTAATTAAAAAACAATTTATCTCATGAAAAATTACTTCTTCGCAGCTGTTGCTGCCTCTGCTATCCTTTTCTCCTGTAAGAAAAACGACAAAACTTCTTGCGATGCTACCGTTGCCGCAATTGCCGGAAAGTACAAGATATCAAGCATGACCATAGCTGGCCAGTCTGTTATAGATCAGTTTATGGATGCATGTCAAAAAGATGATGTTTACGAACTTAAAGCCGACAAAACAGTTGTTTACGATGATGCCGGTACGCAATGCAGTCCCTCCGGAGATGATACCGGCACATGGGATGTTGTAAATGGCACCATTACTATTACGCAAAATTCCGGAGGAGGAATGGAATTTAGCGGAACAGTTTCCAACAAGTGTAATAGCATTGAAGTATCTGAGGACATGGGTGGAACAATTAAGATCGTTACAACTTTGACAAAACAGTAATTTCTTAAACGTATTTAAAAAAAACGAGGGAACGGGTTATCCGTTCCCTCGTCGCATTTTGTAAACATGATCTGCTCAATTATTAACCTGCCAATCGCTATCACTAAACCATGACAGGAAACATTTATTCATAAAACAGCAATCACTCCTTCCTGTTTTCCCAAAAAAAGATTGGTTAATACCTTCATATAAAATAAATTGAGGCACTAAAACAACCAACTCATGGCGCTGCAACCCTGGCGTACCGGTAAAATTATTCGTATTGTTGATGAAACCCACAACACAAAACGTTACTGGATACAGCTTGCTGAAATTGATGTTTTTGATTTTAAACCCGGACAGTTCGTGCAACTGGAATTCCCTATTCACGAACAACAGAGCAAACGCTTACGCAGTTACAGCATTGCATCGTGGCCCGATGGTACGAATGTATTTGAGTTGCTGATTGTATTGAATGAGCAGGGAGCAGGAACCACCTGGCTGTTTGCCAATGCAGTTGTAGGAACCGAAATTCCTGTACGTGGTGCAATGGGTGTATTTACCTTACCTGATCCCATTGAAAAAGATATCTTCTTTATCTGTACAGGCACAGGCATCGCTCCTTTCCGCAGCATGTCGCATTTTATTAAACTGCACAATATTCCGCATAAAAATATTTATCTCCTTTTCGGCACACGTAAAAAAGGAGATCTGTTGTATTACGATGAGTTAACACAACTGCAAA
>JAACZX010000693.1 GCA_009996555.1 Chitinophagaceae bacterium
GTTAATCCCTACTATGCATACGAATTTCTTTCAACCTACCCGGAAGGGTTTTGGTTGCTGGGGGCAGTATTTCTTTGTACCACGGGTGGGGAAGCATTGTACAGCGATCTTGGCCATTGCGGAAAAGAGAATATCCGCATTTCATGGATCTATGTAAAGTTTTGTTTGCTCATCAATTATTTCGGGCAAGGCGCTTCTCTGCTGTCTCATTATGATGGTAAGATGGTTGATGCTGCTTTTAAAGCGCAAACAGGCATCCATGCGTTTTACGATCTTATGCCCCACTGGTTCATTATTATTGGTGTTGCTATTGCCACGTCGGCAGCGGTTATTGCCAGCCAGGCTATGATTGCAGGAGCATTTACACTCATAAGTGAAGCCATGCGTTTAAACCTGTGGCCAAGGTTAAAAATTAATTATCCTAGTGAAGAAAGGGGGCAGCTATTCATACCGGGTATGAATCTGTTTATGTTCTTTGGTTGTGCATTTGTGGTGCTTTATTTCCGTGAGTCGTCGAGAATGGAAGCGGCCTATGGACTTGCCATCATTGTTACTATGATCATGAGTACAATGCTGTTTGCCAACTTTTTGGTATTGCACAGGGTAAAAGCATTTTATATCTGGGTATTCCTGGTAGGATACCTGATCATTGAGGCTGCATACCTTGTGGCATTGCTGGATAAGTTTTCACACGGTGGTTACATTACGCTCATTATAGGCTTTATGATGTTTCTTGTAATGTATGTGTGGTTCAGAGCACGCAAGATCAAAAACCGTTACGTGGAATTTGTGCGGCTTGATCATTACCTGCCCATGCTGCAGGAGTTAAGCAATGACATGACGGTTACCAAGCATGCCACCCATCTTGTTTATCTCACCAGTGCAAATAACCCCAAAGAAATTGAACATAAGATCATTTATTCCATTCTTAACCGAAAACCAAAACGTGCCGATATATATTGGTTTGTGCATGTGGATACCCTGGATGATCCTTACACCTGCGAGTATGAAGTAACAACGATTATTCCCAATGAAGTGATAAGGGTTGAGTTCAGGTTAGGTTTCCGCATGCAGCCACGCATTAACCTCATGTTCCGTAAAGTGGTGGAAGATATGGTGAGTAACAAAGAGGTAAACATTACCAGCCGTTACGAAAGTTTGCAACGGAATAATGTGGTGGGCGATTTTCAGTTTGTGGTGATGGAAAAATTCCTGAGCCAGGATAATGAACTGCCGTTCTTTGAACGGATCATTATGCGGTTTTATTTTATGGTGAAGAAACTTGGTCTTAGCGAAGAAAAAGGCTTTGGCCTTGACCAGAGTAATGTGGCTGTTGAAAAGTTTCCGCTTATTGTGGCGCCCATCAGTACACTTAAGCTGAAGCGTATTTATAATGATGAGGATGAAGAATAACCACGTTTATAGTTTGTGGTTTTTGGTTTATGGTTCGTGAATGCAAAATTTCTGATTAATTTCAGTTGGCTTGTAAGAAAGACTGAAGCTGCCAACTTCAAACAAAAAACTATAAACCATAAACTTCTTTGTCTCCAACCATTCTCTATATCATTATCGGTTATGTCCTGTTAATGGTGATTGCCTATTTCATCCAGGAGAAATTTATTTTCAAGCCGGAAAAACTGGCTGCTGATTTTGAGTTTAAGTATGATGCACCATTTAAAGAGGTAAGTTTTGAACCGGAACCCGGTGTACGCATCAGTGGTATCCACTTCCACGTTAAAAAGCCACATGGTCTTATTCTTTATTTTCATGGCAACACACGCAGCATAAAAGGCTGGGGCAAATATGCCCGTGATTTTTTTCGGTTTGGGTACGATGTGGTGCTGGTTGATTACAGAGGCTTTGGTAAAAGTGTAGGCAAGCGCAGTGAGCAGGCCATGCTTAACGATATGCAGTTTGTGTACGATCAGTTATGTTTACAGTTTCCGGAAGATCATATATTGGTGTATGGCCGAAGTATGGGCAGTGGTTTTGCCAGTAAGCTGGCGGCCGATAATCATCCACGGTATTTAATTCTTGATGCGCCTTATTACAGTTTTCGTAAAGTAGTGGAGCGTTTTCTTCCTTTTTTGCCAATAAGATTTGTGTTGCGCTATCATTTGCGTACCGATAAATGGATCAGGAATGTAAAATGCCATACATATATTATACACGGTACAAAAGATAAACTGATACCGCTTGCGCACAGCCAACGGTTACAGGCAATTAATCCGGCACGTATTACACTTATACGTATACACGGTGGCGGACATAATAATCTTCCTTCTTTCCCCGAGTATCATAATTTTATACGTGATATACTGAAAGTATAAATGTGGTGATATAAATGCGATTCAAATGCAGTTGAAAACAAAACGAAGAATACGAAACGGGTTAATTTTCGCAACAGTTATTTACATTCTTGGCGGATTGGCCTTATGGTTTCTGCAGGAAAAGATATTTTTTCATCCCAAGCAGATAAGGCCCGGCGATGCATTTCAATTCAATGAACCACATAAAGAAGAGAATGTACAGGTAGACGCTTCATCGGTACTCAATTTTGTAAAATTTTATCCTGCTGATCCTGCATCAAAAAAAGGGATTGTACTGTATTTCCATGGCAACAGGGAAAACATCAACCGTTATGCAGCGGCTTCTTTGTTTTTTACAAAGCATGGCTACGAAGTGTGGATGCCCGATTATCCCGGTTTTGGAAAAAGCACCGGCAATTTCAGTGAAGAGCGTTTGTATAACGATGCTGATGTTCTTTATAAACTTGCGCTTAAAAATG
>JAACZX010000335.1 GCA_009996555.1 Chitinophagaceae bacterium
TACTGCTGTGATATTGCTGCACTCGATCAACTGTTCAAACATATCGAGCGTTACATCAATTTTATAATCAACCGGGTTGTTGTAGATCATGATCGGCAAATCAGTTGACTTGGCAATTGTTTTGAAATATTCCACTGTTTCCCTGTCGTCACTTTTGTAACGCATCGGCGGCAACAACATCAATCCTGCTGCACCCAATGCTTTTGCATTCGCTGCCTGTTGCATTGCAACCCTGGTTGTACTTTCTGCAATATTCATGATCACCGGAATTCTTCCGTTGAGGAATTGAACTGCATGCTTAACAAGCTGTTCTTTTTCCTCCGTAGTAATAGTGCTGGCCTCGCCGAGCGAACCGCCAACGATCACGCCATGAACGCCTGCATCAAGCTGGGCCTGTAAGTTCTTTTCAAACATCGGCAGATCAATTTCATCGGCTGCAGTAAACGGTGTAACTAAAGCAGGGAATACCCCTTTCCATTCAAATGACATAATAAATAATTTTAAACGAAAGTAACCGATATGGCAAACAAACAAAAAGCCGTTCTTAACGGATAGTTTACCAATTTTAACCTGAAATAATTTTACATGTACAAAAAGAGCTAATATTGGCTAAGTATGAAGATTGTACAGTTTACCATACCTGTTGCAGGCGACAGTTCTATTATAGTGCAGGAAGATGTGCTGCCGCATTTTTATATTCACCTGCACAGGCATGCAGAGATGCAGCTTACCTGGATAAAAGAAGGAACAGGAACATTAATAGCAGGTAATTACATGCAGCCGTTCAAAGCTGGCAATGTGTATTTACTGGGAGCCAATCAGCCACATGTGTTTAAAAGCGATCCTGTTTATTTTGACAAGCGCAAAAAGAAAAGCACACATGCTTTGTCGATCTTTTTTCATCCTGATAAACTCGGCGATACATTATTGGCTTTGCCGGAAACAAAATCGATTCGTCGCCTGATCGGTCAAAGCCAATCAGGTTTACAAATACATCCATCATCAACACAAAAGATAATTGGATGTATGCAAGAGGTGCAGCAAACAAAGCAAGGTTTTCAACTGGCTGCTTTTATTCAATTGTTACAAACCATCAGCAATACCAAGAACAACCGGGTGCTTGCATCGGCCTCTGCAGGTTATACCATTTCCGATACGGAAGGCTTACGCATCAACGACGTGTATCGTTATACCATGGAACATTATACCGAGCACATCAGTCTTGAACAAATTGCTGCTGTTGCCCATTTAACGGTGCAGGCCTTTTGCCGCTATTTTAAAAAGCATACCCGAAAAACATATATCCGCTTCCTTAATGAAATACGCATTAACGAAGCCTGCAAAAGAATGACGGGCAGTGCAGTCATTGCCATCTCATCCGTTGCATACGAATGCGGTTTCAGCAGTGCGGTTAGTTTTAACCGGGTGTTTAAACAGGTGACCGGCGTTTCGCCTTCCCGTTATCTTTCCGATTACAGGGAGCAGGTTAACTGAAACCTATTTTGTATTTTAGTAGTAAGATTGTTTGCACATGGAAACCTACGGTAAAATTTTACTCATTGCCATGCCGGCTTTTCTATTGCTGGTACTCGGCGAAACATTGTATGGAGCGTGGAAGGGAAAACAAACCGTCCGCAATATGGATATGATTTCCAGTCTCAGCAGCGGAGTTACCAATGTTACAAAAGATGTATTGGGTTTAAGTATTGCCATCATCAGTTATGGCTGGCTGGTTGATAAACTGGCTATTGTTCATGTACAAAATAATATTGTTGTGTACATCATCGCTTTTATGGCACTCGATTTTGCAGGCTACTGGGTGCATCGCCTGGATCATGAATATAATTTTTTGTGGAATGCGCATATCATTCACCACAGCAGCGAAGATTTTAATTTAGCCTGTGCTCTTCGGCAAAGTATCTCTGTCGTATTCCGCATCTTCGCCATCTTTTTATTGCCGGCAGCATTGCTTGGAGTACCGCCGATGGTTGTTGCCGTGGTTGCACCTTTGCATTTGTTTGCACAGTTCTGGTATCACACGCAACATATTACTAAGATGGGATTTTTGGAGAAGATCATTGTTACGCCTTCGCACCATCGGGTGCATCATGCCATCAATCCTGAATATTTAGATAAGAACTACGGACAGATCTTTATTTTCTGGGACAAATGGTTTGGCACTTTCCAGGAAGAACTGGCCGATAAACCTCCCGTGTACGGCATTACACGTCCCGTACAAACATGGAACCCCATTAAAATTAATTTCATGCATTTATGGCTGATGATAAAAGATGCATGGCACACAAAAAACTGGAATGATAAACTCCGCATCTGGGTAATGCCCACAGGTTGGCGGCCAGATGATGTTGCAGAAAAATTTCCCGTGTACAAGATCAATGATGTGTACCACATGGAGAAGTATGACACCAAAGCATCTGCATCATTGCATGTGTGGAGTTGGGTGCAGATATTAATGGTGCTCTTATTCATCAGTTACCTGTTTGGCAATATTGCTTCCATCAACTCATTGAACGCTTACTACATTTACGTCTACGGCTTATTTATTTTTCTTACCATTTATGCATATACCGAATTAATGGATCGTAATAAATATGCCATTGTATGGGAGCTCATCAAGAACAGTCTTGGAGTTGCCATTCTGTTACAAACAGGCGATTGGTTTGGTGCAGCAGCATTAGCTTCCTTTATTAAATATATCGTTGCTGCTTACTTCATTGTTTCTACCATTGTTACACTTTGGTTTGTGATGAAGCATGCGAAGGAAGAT
>JAACZX010000336.1 GCA_009996555.1 Chitinophagaceae bacterium
GGCAACTATGTGCCAAAGAGAGATACAAAATTCAATTGGGGAAAAGCAGTTGATGGTTCAATTGCTGCTACTGAATGGAATGGTTTGCACGATGCAAATGAAACGGTACAGGTCATCAATCCATCAACCGGGTGGATACAAAATTGCAACTCCACACCATATACCGTAAGTGGAGAAGCAAGTCCAAAGAAAAAAGATTATCCAGTGTACATGGCGCCCGATGGAGAAAATTTTCGTGGCATTAATGCAGTAAGAGTATTGAGCAGGGAAAATAAATTCACCATTGATAAAACAATTGCAGCCGGGTACGATACTTATTTATCTGCGTTTGAAGTATTAATACCGGCTTTAGTAAAAGCATTTGAAACAAGTGTAAATCCCGGCGACAGCCTGCACCGCTCACTGGCTGCACCAATGGCTGTTCTTAAAAACTGGGATTACCATTCTTCCAGCCATTCCATTGCTACCACGCTGGCTGTAGAATGGGTGCAACGTTTAAATGCATCAATCAGAAAAATATATATTGAAGATGGCGAAGACGACCAGGTTACTGCAACAAAACGTTTTGCTGCAACAGCCATACCCTTACAATTATTGGTACCATTGAATGAAACCGTAAAACAATTGAAACAACAGTTTGGCACATGGGAAATAATGTGGGGCGATATCAACCGTTACCAGCGCATCAGTAATGAACTGAACCAGCAGTTTGATGATAAAGAGCTGAGTTATCCTGTTCCCTTTGCATCAGCACTGTGGGGTATGTTGCCATCATACAACAGCCGCACATTTCCCGGTACAAAAAAACGTTACGGCTTTCATGGCAATAGTTTTGTTTGCGCAGTTGAGTTTGGAGAAAAAATAAAAGCAAAATCATTACTTGCCGGTGGTAACAGTGGTGATGTAAGCAGCAAACATTTTACTGATCAGCTGGAGATGTACAGCAAAGGACAGTTTAAAGATGTATTGTTTTATAAAGAAGATGTGCTGAAGCATGCCGAACGCAGTTATCACCCGGGCGAATAAAAATTAAAACCATGTGGACATTCATTAATGGAGATTGGGTTGAAGCAGGAAAAGCAAGCTTGCATATAAGTGATCTTTCGGTACAACGTGGTTATGCTGTGTTCGATTTTTTCCGTACAGTTAATGGCCAACCCTTGTTTCTTAACGATCATCTCACACGGCTGCAACACTCTTCCTCCACGCTTCGGTTAGCAATTCCTTACAGCACAGAGCAATTGAAAAATATTGTTACCGAATTGCTGCAACGTAACCAACTGCAAACATCAGGCATACGAATAACAATAACCGGTGGTTATGCAACTGATACGTATACCATCAGCACACCCAATATCATCATCACACAATCAGCTTTAACAATGGATGAATCGTTTGATGAAAACAAAGGCATCCATCTTGTTACAGGAGAATATGTAAGGGAATTATCAACAGTAAAATCCATCAACTATCTTATGGGTATTTATCTGCAACAAAAAGTAAAAGATGCAGGCGCCGGTGATGTGTTGTATGTAAAGGATGGTTTCATTAGTGAACTGCCACGCTCCAATGTATTTATCGTTTCGCAAAATAATGAGCTGCTAACTCCAAACCGCAACGTGTTGTTTGGCATTACACGCAAACACATTTTAGAACTTGCAAAAACATTTCTTACAGTTAACGAACAGCCGGTTTCCCTGCAGGATGTACTTTCGGCCAAAGAAGTATTTGTAAGCAGCACCACAAAACGATTGCTGCCGGTGTTCTCCGTTGATGGAAAAACAATCGGCAGCGGGAAACCCGGCCCTGTTACAAAACAATTGTCCGGGTTGTTTCTTTCATTAGAAAAAGCAACAACGAACAAATAAATCAAACAGCTGTTGTAATCCTTTCTCTATGCTTACGGTTATGCAAGAGTGATACACCGTGCGCAGATCTTTTATAACTTAATGTATTATGAAAATACTCTGGAAATATCTGCAACCTTACCGCCTGCCTGTGTTTGGTGCTTTACTGCTGGCGGGGCTTGCGCAGATCCTTTCTTTATACGATCCCATTATTCTTGGCCGCATCATTGATGAATATACACTCAACCCCGGCAACCGCACAGAAGATGAACTGGTAAATGCAGTTTTGATCTTGCTTGGTATTGCACTGGCAATAGCATTGGCTGCAAGGCTGTTCCTTTCGTTGAAAGATTATCTTATTCGCTTAGTGGTACAGAAATTTGGTATGCAGATCTTTAATGACGGGTTAAAACAAATGCTCCGGCTGCCTTACCAGGATTTTGAAGACCAGAGCAGCGGCGAAATTTTATCGATCCTGCAAAAAGTGCGCAACGATACCGAGCGGTTTATTACTTCGTTTATCAATATCCTGTTTTCATCTGTTGTGGGTGTGGGCTTTTTAATTTGGTATGCATTTACCAAACACTGGGCACTGATCCCTGTTTTCCTCATTGGTGTAGTGTTGCTTGGCGGGTTAACAAGTATTCTCAGCCGTTCAATAAAAATATTGCAACGCTCACTCATCCGGCAAAACCGGCAAATGAGCGGCACCATTACAGAAAGCCTGCGCAATATTGAGCTGGTAAAAAGTCTTGGTCTCACTTATCCCGAGATCAAACGGCTGCGGGCACACACAAAAGAAATTTATGATCTTGAAATGCAGAAGGTGAAAAAGATCCGGTCACTTTCTTTTTTCCAGGGAGGTATTCTTATCATTCTCAAACAATCGATCCTCTTCATCTTATTATGGCTCATCTTTCGCAAAGTATTATCGCCC
>JAACZX010000337.1 GCA_009996555.1 Chitinophagaceae bacterium
TTACCGGTAGTATCAAACAAATGGCGGAAGTTAACATTTGAACCGAAATGCTTCCAAGTGCTTTTTGCCCTTGAAAAGGCAAGTGTTTTGCCTAACATGTTTCCATCCGGATCGGCAATATCAATATCACTGTTGTTATTAAAATTACCGGGGTTGAAAAAACCATTTACAGTTGCACCGACTGTTGTTTTTTTATTCAGATAAATATCAGCACCAACTTTGCCATTGTTTGAAGAGCTCCATGGACGCATAAGCGATACCTGTTCAAACAAAGATTTCACTTCTTTCGTATTCTCTTCAATAAACTTGCGCTGGATAGAAAGTTCCTGGAAACTGTTACGTTCACTGCGGCTAAGTGTACCAAACAGGTTTACTTTATTCTTGCGGTAGTTGAATGTTACATTCTGGTTGTTTGATGCATAAACACCTTGCGAATAACCGGCAGTGGCAATAATGTTATAGCCCATCTGCTTGGTCTTTTTTGTTTTGATGTTGATGATACCACTGTTACCGGCAGCATCATATTTTGCAGGAGGGTTGGTCATGATCTCGATCTGCTCCAGCTGTGTTCCCTGCATATTGCGGAGGTAGTTGGCCAGATCTGCACCAGATAAATACGCAGGCTTTCCATCAATGAATACCTGCACGCCAGCTTTCCCTTTGAGGCTGATGTTACCATCACGATCAACAGATACGCCGGGCGATTTCTCCAGAACTTCCAGTGCATTTGCACCTGCATTTGTGGGGCTTGCCTCAACATTCACCACCATTTTATCGGGCTTTTGTTCAAAAAGAGGCTTGCGTGCTGTAACAGTCACTTCCTTCAGCCCTTTTGCTTCCGGCAAAAGACCAAATGAAGGCACAGTAATGTCCGCTCCTTCTTTTACTTCAATGATATTGCTGAGTTTTTTTTGGTAGCCAACACTGGTAACCCCAAGCAGATAAGATCCTTCTTTTACAGACTCAAATGAGTAAAGCCCGCTTTTGTCTGTAATGGCTGCTTTTACAAGCGAGCTGTCTTTGCTGCGCAATAAGGAAACCGTAATGCCGGCTACCGGCTTCTGGCCTTCGTCTTTTACATCGCCTTTTACACGTGTAGTTGACTGGGCAAATGAGGAAAAGGTAAAGGTTAGCAAGGCCGCAGTTAGAAATGCAGAAATCTTTTTCATGATGATAAGTTTGATGACTCGGTTTAAAATGATAAGGTTTAACAGCAACAGTACCTGTCTTCTACTATTACATGTCAAAAGTAGGTTCTATGTTTTGCATAGTACATTGTTTTCTGCTAAACGGCATCATTTCCTGATGTGCGGCAAAACAATGACATGTATGTGACGGACAATGAAGCAACATGTTACAGGTTTACCCGACTTTGGTGACGAACGGAATAAAAACCCGATAACTGGAAAAAAGAAAGGCTTCCGGAAAGGAAGCCTTTTGAAAAAAATATGACAACTAAGTTATTTGCTTTGACGGGCCTTTTGTTTTGAAACAAAGTAGAGTACAACACCCAGTATGACCAATCCCAGCGAAATGAGTTCGGCCTGTGTTGGCTGAAATGGCAGATCCTCATATTTGGTGTTCACCCTGATCTTTTCAATAAAGAAACGTTCAACACCATTTAAAACCAAGTAAAGGCAGAACAAACCACCTGCCAGTTTAATACGCTGGCGGGCAAAGAGCAGGACGCCAAACAGGATAAGACAGGCGACTGTTTCATAAAACGGTGTTGGGAAAACCGGCAAAGGCAGATAGTTACAATGCTCAGGCTGGTCACAATCCGGCAGCTTCACTCCCATACTGTTCACATTGTGCGGATAGGTGTAAGCAACCATCCATGTAGGTAAAAAGGAAGGGGCTTTACGGGTGGCAAAAGGAACTGCCTCTGCATTAAAATCACGGCCAAATTCCTGTTTTATATATGGTACGTTGTTTTTTACTGCGGCCTGAAACTCTCCCGGCTTTGCCAGCTGCACAGCACCTGTTGAATCGGTAACATAAGCTGCATTCGGTACCCCCCAATCGCCATCGCCAGCCACCTGGCAACCTATGCGACCGATAGCATAAGCCAACATCAGTGTTGGTCC
This sequence comes from Chitinophagaceae bacterium, assembly GCA_009996555.1. Lineage (GTDB taxonomy): Bacteria > Bacteroidota > Bacteroidia > Chitinophagales > Chitinophagaceae > Lacibacter. The sequence continues at coordinate 2,088 of JAACZX010000337.1, forward strand.
CATCGCATCGGCAAGGTGACGGATGGATATACCTTTTCGTTTTGCATATATTATAATGGCAATGGCAGCGCAAATAAGTCCACCGTAAAATGTTAAGCCGCTGAATGAAACAAGTGAACCAATTGGATCTGCAACAAAGTCGTTCCAGTTTTCCAGGTTATGAAACACTTTGGCTCCGGCAAAGCCAAAGATGGCTGCCATTACTGTTATATCGCCCACCCGCTCATGTGGCCAAATGCGCACTTTCCTTTCCTCCGGCTTGGCCGCTTTCTGTTTGTTCTTTTCATACCACTTTAAACCGGCAAAGAGCAAAGCGAGTAAAATACCGGCTCCCCAGCTACCCTGCGATGAAAAAATGTATTGCTGAGGATCAACTCCATCGCCTGCATTCATAAAAGCACCAATGATCTTGTATCCCATGATAAAGCCAAGCAATGCATTGATGATAAGCTCCGATGCTGTAGCTGGTTTTCCGAATACACGTTTCTCTTCTTTGGGGAACAAATAACCTTGTTTCTCCTTGCGCTGCAACCCTTTTGTTAATACAATAGCTGCTGCAATGAAAGCAAGTGCCACAAAAAAACCGAATGAATTCAGAAAACGGGCCCACTCCCATTCTACACCAAATGCATCTTTAAAGAAATAATACAGATTAGGATACATGCTGAATATTTGAGTTGCAATGATACTTGAAA
>JAACZX010000338.1 GCA_009996555.1 Chitinophagaceae bacterium
ATTTTGTGCTGGCCGATCAGCCATTTTATGCTATGATGGCTTTTGCCATGGCTGGCAGCCTGGGAGCTTTTCTCATCTTCAATATTTCGCCGGCTAAGATATTTATGGGCGATACCGGCTCATTGCTGCTGGGTATTGTTAACTCAATTCTTGTGATCAAGTTTATACAAGTGGCAACAGTGCCCACTGCAAAAGTGTATCTGCCTGCTGCTCCTGCCATTGGCTTTGCTATCCTGTTTGTTCCTTTATTCGATACGCTTCGCATTTTTGCATACCGCATTCTTTCACGTCGTTCGCCATTCAGCCCAGACAGGAATCATGTGCATCACCTGCTTCTTGCCAAAGGGTTTAATCATAAAATGGTCACTTTTCTTGCTGTATCATTTAACGTGGTAATAGCAGGGGCAACCATTCTTGCACGGGAGTTGAATATTACGTTTTTGTTGCTGGGTCTTATCAGTGTAGGTTTTTCAGTTATTAGCCTGCTCATTTACTCTAACCGCAGCAACCGCCGCAAGCTCTTTAAACCGGCCTCTGTTGAAGAACCAAAACTTAGTGGCGAAACAAAAGTGATTCCTCTTGCTACAGGTACCATTGTGGTACCGGAGAAAACAGAGATGGCAAAGAAATAGTACTGATTTTTCTCCTGCGGCAATCAACAACATTTCTGTAGGTTTGCAGCTCAATAATTTAAAATAGTATGTCAGAAGAGCTTTCGTTAATCATGGACGATGCTGAAGAGCACATGAAAAAAGCCATTCAGCACCTGGAAATTGAACTTGTAAAGATCCGTGCAGGCAGGGCCAACCCGAATATGCTCGATGGAATTGTGGTGGATTATTATGGTACACCCACGCCTATTAACCAGATAGGTAATATCAGCGTTACCGATGCCCGTACACTAACCATTCAGCCTTGGGAAAAAAATATGCTGCAGCCGATTGAGCGTGCCATCATCAATTCAAACATTGGGTTAGCTCCGCAAAATGACGGCAATATCATCCGCCTGTTTCTTCCGCCATTAACAGAGGAGAGAAGAAAAGAATTGGTGAAGCGTGTGAATGGGGAAGGTGAACATACCAAAGTGGCGATCCGTAATATCCGTCGTGATGCCATTGAACATATCAAGAAGCTTCAGAAAGATGGATTGAGTGAAGATGCTGCAAAAGATGCTGAAAAAGATATCCAGGTATTAACGGATAATTATACTGCGCAGATCGATAAACATCTGCAGGCAAAAGATAAAGAGATCATGTCTGTTTAAAAACCCATCAATATGTTCCTGTAAAGGGGTGCGTAAGCACTCCTTTTTTATTGCCGGGTGGTAATGTAAACACCGGCAAGAATGATCAGTAATCCAACAATCTGCAGCAAAGCAATCACTTCGCCTGCCAGCAAACCCCAGCCAACAGCTACAAAAGGAATTCCATACGTAACCATTGAAGAAAACAACGGACCTGCACGCTTCATCAACATATAAAATAATACAGTGGCAACAGCAGTGCCAAAAATGCCAAGAACAGATGATGCAGCAACAGACTTGATAACCGTCCAGCTGCTGAAATTGTGTTGCGCAAAACCCGCCAGCAGTAATACCATCAACGACAGTGGAATTAATGTAACAAACGCAATGGCTGCAATATCAAGCGAGCCTACATGCTTTAGAAAATGATTACTGATGTTTACATTTAATCCGTAAAACAACGTAGCCAGCAAGATCAATGCTGCATAAAAAAGATGACTGTTGCTGCCTTCATCACGCTGCGAAAGAAACAGGAGCAACATGCCTGCAAAACCAATCATTACACCCAGAAGTTTGCGTTTTAATACCGGTGAATGAAAGAACAAAGCACCAATACAAAGAACACACAAAGGTGTTAATGCATTGAGCATGCCAGCTAATGCACTGTCAATCTTTGTTTCGGCAACACAAAATAAAATGGCGGGGAAAAAGCTGCCCAGTAAACCGGTTAATATCAACAGGCCAAGATCCTTGCGCTGCATGCGTTTGAAACTGCGGAGTGCAAATGGCAACAGCACTATGCCTGCGCTCAACATGCGTATGGCTGCTACTTCGTAAGCCGACAATTCTTTTAACCCCTCTTTCATGAGTATAAAAGAACTGCCCCATACCAGTGACAAAACAAAAAACAAAAGCCAGTTAAATAGTTTTGGATGCATAGAAGAAGATGCAAAGGTTCGGGAAAAGCAGCAAATGTCAACAGAGTTTTTGATGAGCTGTTAATATTGGCGCATCCGATGCTGTAGTATATGTTTTATATTCGTAAAAACGAACAGCATGGCCAAAGTGAAACTCTCCTCCATTAGCACCAGGGCACCCCGTAAACTGGATAAAGAAAAAACGAAAGCGAAAACAGAAAAGATACTTGTGGAGCTGGATGAACTGCAGAACCTGCTCATTGCAGAAGCAAAACACAGTTTGCTGGTTATTATCCAGGGAATGGATGCAAGTGGTAAAGATGGCGCAATCAGAGATGTATTTGGTTCGCTCAATCCAATGGGTGTTTCTGTAAAATCGTTCAAGGCACCAACTGCAGAAGAGTTAAGTCATGATTTTTTATGGCGTGTGCATGAAGCTGCGCCGGCTAAAGGTATGATCAGGATATTTAACCGCAGCCATTACGAAGATGTTTTAATTACACGTGTGCATGGCTGGTGCGATGATGTAACAGCTGAACAACGGTTAAAGGCCATTAATGATTTTGAAGAATTACTTGTTAAACACAACAACACACATATTCTGAAATTTTACCTGC
>JAACZX010000694.1 GCA_009996555.1 Chitinophagaceae bacterium
GTCAAAATCGGTACTGATCACTTCGGCGCTGATGTCGCCATCCACCATTTCGCAAATGGTTTTGTAATGCTGCGTTACAGCTTCTGTTCCTTTAATGCCCACTTTGGCCATCAGGGAAGGGTTGGTGGTTACACCATCAAGAATACCTAATTCATTTGCTTCTTTGATCTGCGAAAGATCGGCAGTGTCAATAAAAAACTTCATGGTAACGTTTGTTGTTTTGAAGATGATAGAAATAATGGCTTGTAAGGGGCATCTTCAACAGAAAAATAAAAAATGGCAGGTTACTTACATCGCACCGCTACAACCGCCTACCCTTGCTGCGTTCCCACCCTGGGGGAGTTCAGCAGGAGCTGGTCGTGCAAGACCTGCCGGCGCAAAGATAGGGGAATGCCGGTGAAGTGAGAAAGGAAAAACAGAAAGAGTGTGAGTTGTTTTAATAATTAGTACAAAAAATATTGTGGAAATAAAAAACCGGCAGTGATTGCCGGTTTTTTTTATTGAATAAATTGGTTAATGATTATCGTTTTGAGATAGTAAACTTCTGACCTGCTTTGGTAATTTTTGCAGGGAATTTTATTGCACCATCTTCTGCAACAGAAAATGCTACGTCAGCAATAGTATAAATTTTTCCAGAAGCAGTGCCTTTAAAACGGATATTGTATTTGCCGGCTTTTTGAATGTCGTAGTATTCAAAAACTAATGAATAATCTCCGTCAGGTAGAGTGCTTGGGAGTGTCATCGTTTCAAAATTGTCGCCATTGTCACTATAATCAATGAGGTCAGAGGCTGTTAAAGTTGCCAATTGACTTTCTTGAGTGATATTTCCTTTTATAAGAATAACATCAATGTCGGCTCCAACAGTAGCAGAACTGTTATCTGTTAGCGACCAATTTGTGTAGATTTCTAACTCTGTTCCTTCTGTAATTTCATTTTGCGGTGGTTCTGCATCTTTCTTTTTACAGGCAAATAATACAGTACTCACGAAAAGGATTGTTAGTAAGCGTACAGGAATTTTGTAGAATTTCATATGTTTAAATTTGGCTAAAAATAAAGCATTTAAAGGAACAGGGTTACAATATCCTGTTGTTATTAAAATTAGGTCGGTTCGCAAGTGAGTTCACCTGTGTCATCCCCACCAGCTCATCGGCACGGCCACCTAACGGACGGTAATAGATCAACAGTGTGTAAATATTTTCTGTTTCCCACCAGTTGCCTTCGGTTACATCGGTGCTCAGCTGTTTGCTGGTTTTATCTTTTGTTATATACACATAATCGTACAAAGCCTGTTTCAAAAACTGTTTGTTTTCATACATACCTGTTTCTGCATTAAACTTCAAACGGTTTGCATCAGTTAATTCATAATTGGTAAACTCGCCAAAGAGGTAAAGTTCTTTGTTGGGAATTTCTTTTCTGTCGGGAGTACTGTACCGAAACCAAACGGTGGCATAATCGCCCTGCCAGTATGGATTATTCTGCTCAATATTCATCAACTGGTAAAAACCATTGAAATCACGGTAGTACATGTAGCGGAGATCTTTACGTTCGCCTTCCGGTTTTATAAAAAGTGTTTGACCGGTATTACTGTAATCGCCTTTTTCTACACGATCAGTTTGTAAGCGGAAACTGGTAAGATCAACCCAGCGCCATTCTTTTTGCGCAGGGAAGATGGCCTGGTTCTCGGTATTGTATTCAAGAATATTCTGCCGCACAAAAGTTGGTTGCAGGTTACTGATGCTGTTATCCCACCTGAAGTTCTGCATCAGCACAACTTTGATCTGCTGAAACACATTGGTTGGTTTTATATTCTGCACATTTACATTGAACTGCAGTTTCTGGTGTGTTTTAAAAATAGCTGTGTTAAATGGCTGCACAACAGTTGCGCCTGCTGTTACTCTTGTATCGATCACAAGAAAACGTTTGGTGAAAGCCACCTGCGAAGTATCGCCATTCAAAAAAACTTTTAAAATGTAGTTGCCGCTCCGGGTAGGTGAGGTGTTACGGTCGGGCAGGTTACAGGTATAATGTGTATAACGGGTAAGCACCAGCGAAGAATTGCGATAGGTATTGATGCGCACATTGGAAAAACCTTTCATATAATCAAACTGGCTAAGCAGGGCAGGTGTCCAGTCGGCATTGCAGAGTACAAACGTGTAGGAATAATATTTTACATCCGCATCAAGATCATCAAAATGAAGCTCCAGCTGATCGCCGCTGTTCAAACGCATGATGGGGTACGACAACTGATCGCCTTTTACATGAAATTTTACAGAACGGATATTGGGTTTAACGATCTTTTCTGTTTCCTGTGCCGAACTGTCTGCAACTGCAAACAGCAGTACAAAAAACAACAGTGCTTTGAAAGAATGTGTCATACGGTGTTACTGAAAAATGTTTCAATCAAGATTCAAAATACAAAGAAACGGTTGCTTTCTTATACAAGGTGGACAACCTTTTCTAATAAACCATTAGTTTTACAGCCACCACAACCGCAACTACTTGAATATAGCTTCATTTATAGCACGCCGACTGGTGTTTCAGAAAAATCAGTCGTTCTCACGCTTTATTATCCGATTGTCAACTGTGGCAACGGCTATTAGTGTGGCGGTAATGATATTGGCCTTTGCATTTGTGGAAGGATTTCAATATACAGTGAGCAGTAAAGTGTTTAGTTTCTGGGGGCACCTGCGTGTGCAGCAGCAACATTCTTCTTCATCGGGCCTTGCTGAGGAATTACCTGTGGAAAAGAACGATACGGTTTATAACAGCATTAAACA
>JAACZX010000695.1 GCA_009996555.1 Chitinophagaceae bacterium
CTGTTTGATTTTGATAAATCGGGTTTAAAAACAGAAGCAAAGAACAGTTTGAATGAACTGGCAACAGTGCTGAAAAAATATCCTGACACCAACATCGAAATTCAGGGGCATACTGATAATAAAGGCAGCGATGCTTATAATGAATCATTATCTCAACGCAGGGCAAATGCTGTAATGATGTACCTGATCGATCGTGGCATTCAAACATCACGCATGACACCGAAGCCGATGGGTGAAAATCATCCAAAGTACACAAACGATACTGAAGAAGGCCGTTCGCAAAACAGGCGTGTTGAATTCCTGATCACAGCCAATGAAAAAATGAAATCAGACGCACAGAAAGAAGCCGGAAACGGAGGAAATTAATTACATAAGCTCTATTTACATCACAAAAACTAAATGTCATTTATATGAAGAAGCAATTTTTTCTTACCCTGCTTGTAGCAGGAATGTTCAGCGCAGCAACAGCACAGTCAACAAAGCAAACAGCATCGGGTGTAAGTTTTGGTATAAGGGCAGGGCTTAATCTGCAAAACATTAATGGTCGTGATCTGTTTGATAATAAACTGGAAAATAAATTAGTTCCCCGTTTGCAGGCTGGTGTTGTAGCAAATATTCCTTTGGCCGATGAATTTTATTTACAGCCCGGCGTTTTGTACAGTGGTAAGGGTGCTAAAGAAAAAGGAACAGATAATAATGTTGCCATTAATTATGTGGAAGTGCCTGTTACATTTCTCTTTAAGCCACTTTTAGGTACTGGTCATTTATTGCTGGGTGTGGGGCCTTATGTTGGTTATGCATTGAGTGGAAAAGTAACAGAGCCCGATGGTGACACCCGTAAGATATTATTCGAAAACGAAGTTACCGCTGCACAGTATGTAACAGATCCTTATTTACGCAGGCTCGATGCTGGTGCCAATCTGTTGTTTGGTTATGAGTTAAGCAGCAAGCTCAGCTTTCAGTTAAATGCTCAGCTTGGTTTAACAAAAATTAACCCGACAATTCAGGGCGCATCAGAGAATAATCTTGCATTAAGAAATACAGGTTATGGTCTTTCGCTTGGTTACCGGTTTTAAACCGGATGGTTTTTTTCTTACACCAGGGCCTCCTTTTACAGGGGGCTCTTGTTTTTTTTCAGGAAATTGATAAAGATTTCAAATTTTGAATCAATCGCCCTATATTTGCAACCCGTTTAACGGCTCCGTAGCTCAACTGAATAGAGCATCTGACTACGGATCAGAAGGTTTCAGGTTTGAATCCTGACGGAGTCACAACAATAGCTTCAAAAGCTGAAAGCCTCATTCGAACAGAATGAGGCTTTTTTTATTAAAAAAAAGTTGATCAACACTGCCCAAAAACAAACCCGATCACATTACACTGCTTCGCAAACCAATTCCCGGCAACTTGCTTTTTAATGTGCAACTGCAATACAGAAAAATGTAATTTGCCATTCAATTAACTGTTGTTTAGGGAATGAACATTTGTTCACGCATTGTTGTGTTTATACTGCTGCTTGTGGTTTGCTTTACAGCAAATGCTATTCCGCCTGTTACCCGTTTAGGTATTACCAATGGTCTCTCTAACAATTCTGTACGCATTGTGTACCAGGATCAGCGTGGGTTCATCTGGTTAGGTACTTATGATGGATTGAACCGGTACGATGGCAACGAGTTCAGAGTATTCCGTAACAAACTCAACGATAGTACTTCGCTTCCGCACAATTATATTTATTCACTGCATGAGGATGTTGATCATAACTTATGGGTTAGCACAGGACAGGGCGTTGTTAAATACAATACTACTTATTCAAACTTCTCGGCTTTATACGGTTATCCTTACCAGGCAAAGCAACCCGTAAAAGTAACCATCAATGCAACTGCAATTAAGTCTGATAGTAAAGGAACTTTGTATGTGGCTACAAATGGCTGGGGTTTGTTGGTAAAAAAACGTGGTGAGCAATACGCATGGGAAAAATTATTGCAGGCAGGTAACACAAAAGAAGCAAGGTATAATGTAAGAGATGTGGCTGTAACAAAAGATAAAATATGGCTGTTTGTTTCAGGAAAAGGTTTGTGTGTTTACGATGAAAAAAAAGATGCAGTGTTGTTAGTGAATGCGCAGGTAAAACTGGCCAATTGTATGCAGCAAAATAAAGCAGGCCAGTTGTGGATAGGCGGAGAGTTTGGGTTGCATTTGTACGATCCATTATCCAATACATACATTAAACAGTATACAGCAAGAGCAGGCGAACTTACAACTGCTGATGTGGTGAGTATTTGTTTTGATAAACAGGAAAATCTGTGGATAGGAACAGATGGAGGAGCGGTTAATATTCTTGATCCGGAAACTGATACATTTTCTTATATAGCAGCAGGACCTGAAACGGACAAGGTATCAAGTGAAGCGGTGTATTCCATTATTAAGGATAAAGAAGACCGTATGTGGATCGGTACCATTAAAGGTGGTTGTAATGTTATTGATGAACAAAAAAACAGTTTCCGTACAATAGCAAACGATCCGCTTAAAACAAATACGCTTTCAAGTAATTTTATTTACACCTTTTATGAAGATAATACAGGCGACATTCTTGTTGGTACTGAAGGAGGTGGGTTAAGTATATGGAACAGATCTGCCAATACATTCAGGAATTATCGCCACAAAAATGGTCTCTCTTCATCCATCAGTCATAATATCGTATCAAGTATTTTACAGGATCATACAGGTACTTTCTGGATGGCAACCTATGGCGGAGGTGTCAATCGTTTTAAT
>JAACZX010000039.1 GCA_009996555.1 Chitinophagaceae bacterium
TCTCCATCACTAAAAAAAGAGCAGCAGTACCTGTTATGCTTACAGGCTTGCAAATAAATAATCAACCGCAAGGCATCGATATTGAAAGCAGTTTTATTAATGAGCCGCTGAATACATTATCAGCAATTGATCTTCCTTATTCAAAAAACAACCTGCGTTTTGAATTTGCCGGCATGCTGTTTAACCAACAGCAAAAAACAAAATACCGTTACAGGCTGAAAGGTGCAGACGAAGACTGGATTGAAAACAGCACCAATAATATTGCAGCTTATACTGCGTTGGCTCCCGGCAATTATACACTGCTCATCAATGCATCAGACATTACCGGGCAATGGAGCGAAACTATTAAAGAGATCAAGGTAACCATTCATCCTCCCTTCTGGGCCAGCTGGTGGGCACGTGTACTTTATTTATTGATTGCAATTGCATTGATAAGACGGTATTTTACATTCCGTGAAAAGCAGGTGAAAGCAAAACAGGATCTTGCATTTGAAAAAAGAGAAGCACTTCGTTTAAAAGAAGTGGATGAATTGAAAGACCGCTTTTTCAGCAATATCACACATGAATTCCGCACACCGCTCACACTCATTATAACGCCACTTGAAAAACTGGAACAGGATCCATCACTTTCAGCAGCAGCTATCAGCTCTGTAAAAACAGCACAACGTAATTCAAAGCAATTATTGCGGCTTATTAACGAGTTCCTTGATTTTTCTAAATTGAATGATGGCCAACTCAAGTTAAAATTATCATCCGGCGAATTGAAGTTATTTGTTGAAGACATTGTACGGTCATTTGAAACTGCTGCCAAAGAAAAAAATATTGACCTCCAGTTTTCATCTACAGCTGTTGATGGCAATTACTTGTTTGATGAAGAGAAATGGGAAAAGATCATCAACAACCTGCTGAGCAACGCCATGAAATTTACAGGCGCCGGAGGCTTTGTGCATGTTTCTCTTACAGCTATAACCGGCAATGCTATCAAACTGGAAGTAAGCGATAACGGCCCTGGCGTTCCACCTGATCAGCAGAAAAAAATATTTGACCGCTTTTACCAGGTTGATGATTCATCCACTCGAAATGCTGGAGGTACAGGAATTGGTCTGTCACTGGTGAAAGAATTAACGGAACTGATGGAGGGAACAATAACGCTGCAAAGCAAACCCGGAGAAACAAACTTTACCGTTTCTATCCCCGTAAAAAAAATAACGCAAGTACAAACACCACAGGAAGCCGGCAATGCCAATGTCGTAAACCAATCAAGCTCCATCAATGAAACTGATGCACCGCTTCTGCTGCTGGTGGAAGATAATGATGAACTCCGTTCCTTTTTAGTGGAAACAATGCAACAGCATTACCGGGTAATGGAAGCAGCCGATGGGGTGACCGCCTGGGAAATGATCATCCATGAACTTCCCGACCTGGTGATCAGCGATGTGATGATGCCGGGCAGGGATGGTTTTGATCTTTGTAAACTATGCAAGGAAGACCAACGCACTGCTCATATTGGTTTTGTTTTGCTCACTTCAAAAGCAGCACATGAGGCACGGCTGAAAGGATTGGGAACCGGTGCAGATGATTATATCACCAAACCTTTTAATCTTCAGGAACTGGAATTGCGTACGGCCAACCTGTTGCAACTTCAGCAAAAACAAAGAGTATGGCTGCAGGCTCAGTTGGTAACCACCCACCCGCAACAGGAAGAGCCGGTTATTACTGATCCGTTTTTGATACAACTGTATGAGGAAATGGATGCAAAACTTGATGACCAGGAGCTGGGGGTTGACTACCTCAGCCGGGCAATGGCCATGAGCCGGAGTACGCTCAACAGGAAATTAAAATCCTTGCTTGATATTTCTGCCAATGATCTCATCAGGCAGTATCGTTTACAAAAAGCTGCCACGCTCCTCACCTCCGGCTTGGATATTTCTACCGCCGCCTACCGGGTGGGTTTCAGCAGCCCTTCTTATTTCAGTCAATGTTTTAAAGAAAAGTACGGTATTACGCCTTCAGACTATATTTCAAATCAAAGTTGACCTGAAATTGACAGTCTTTGAACCGTTTCTTATAGCCCCAAGGGAGGGCTGGCAGGTACTTTTATGTTATCAAGGAAACATCCATTCTTCACTTTCCTAAACCTGATAACATGACACACACAACCAACATTCTTGCAGCTGCCTTTCTGTTCAGCACTGCATTTTGCAGCAGCAGCTTGGCCCAGCAATCAATTGCTTCAGCAAAACCGTCCTTTAAAAACAATATTGAACCGCAGACAGCTATTAGCACAACTGCTATCGTCAACTCTAAAACCCAAGCCAGTTTTGCTGCGCTGTTCCCGAATGCAACCAACCCGGTGTGGGCAACCAACGACGAATTCCACTTTGTAACTTTTTCACACAATGGCCGAAAAGCGAGCGCCAGCTTTACCACAAAAGGTAAAATGAATTATTGCATCATTGATTGTTCTATCCTGCATTTACCAGCAGCCTTCAGCAAAATCATTCAAAAAGAATTTGCCGGGTACAGCCTCATAAAAGCTACTGAAATTAAAGCATACGGCACGATGGCCTACCAGGCTATCCTGGAAAACAACACCGGTTATAAAACACTGAAGTTTACGGAGGATGGTGTTGAAGAAATACAGCAGGTGATAAAATAATGATAGATTCTGTTTTCTGTTTTTCGTAACGGTATTAACCTTCAACAGACAGACTCCTGCCTGCGAAAGCACAACAGCACTTTTTTAAAAGTGCTGTTTGTTCAACTAAAAGAATCAGCAACAATTTTATTGCAGTTTGCAAAAGCAAAGAGGCCGATCATTATGACCGACCTCTTTGCTTATTTATTTACTGATCTTACTTTACGTTTCATCAACTACCAGCTGCCACCGGCACCGCCGCCACCAAAGCCACCTCCGCCAAAGCCACCGAAACCACCACCACTGCTTCCGCCGCCGCTCCAGCCACCACCGCTGCCCCCTCCACCGGAAGGGAACCAGAAAATGGGAGGAGAATTATCCCAACGCCTGTAACCTCTCCGGCTCATCATACCACCGCCGCCACGTTTGTTGATGTTGGAGATAATGATCATGATGATGATAAAAATGATGACAGCGCCCAGTATACTTCCGCCGCCTTTTCCTTTTTTGCGGTTGCTGTAACCGGGAGGAGCTTTGTATTCGCCTGCTGCAGCACGCATCAGGTCGCTGGTACCTTCATCAAGTCCACGGTAAATATCATGTGCTTTAAAGTTGGGAACAATATCTGCATCAATGATCTGCTTGGCAGTAATATCAGGTATAGCACCTTCAAGACCATAGCCGGTAGCGATCCACACTTGCCGTTTACTACGTTCTTTGTCTTCCAGCACAACAATCACAATTCCATTGTTGAACTCTTTACCACCCACACCCCATTTACGGCCAAGGGCAACGGCAAAATCACTGATGTCGTAATCACCAATATCGCCAATGGTTACAATGGCAATCTGGTTGCTGGTGCTGTCGTCGTAAGCCACCAGTTTTCGCTCCAGTGCTTCCTGCTGTTCCGGTGTAAGTTTTTTCAGGTAATCATTCACCAGCCGGGCCGGGGTGGGCGCAGGCGGAATGTATTTTTCAATTCCCTGTGCATGGGTTGTAAAACCTGCTACAAGAAATAAAAAAGAGAGTATGATCAGTTGTAATGACTTCATTGCTGCTTAGCGCCCGAACACAATATCATCGGGCAGTTCGTTCCTGTCTTCGTTTTCGTATGGGAAATGTGTTACCAATGCATCACCTATATCGGTAATGATCTTTACAATTCCTTCTGCATAATTTTCCCTGCTGAAAGAAGAAAGCATCTGGCTTACTTCTTTGTTCCAGAAATCTGTTCCCACTTTTTCATGAATACCTTTATCTCCAAACACTGCCAGCTGATGATCTTTCATGGCAATGTAAAGCAACACGCCATTACGGTCTTCCGTTTTCTCCATCTTTAATCCAAAGAAAACTTCCACTGCACGGTCAACCGGGTCAACATAGCTGCAACGGCTCTCAACAAACACCCGTATTTCACCGGATGTACGTTTCTCTGAAGCACGTATTGCTTCGATAATCGCTGCATGCTCAGACGGTGTAAACCAATCCTGTCGTTTGGTAAAAAATGAAAAGATACCCATGATTGTGCGATCAGAATTTTACTTCAGGAGCTTTATCACTACCCGGTTCTGCAGAAAAGCCTTCTTTTGATTTAAAGCCAAACATTCCAGCAAACAAGTTCATTGGAAATGAGCGAACAGCTGTATTATAGTCTTTCACCGCAGCATTAAAATCGTTACGGGCAACTTTAATCCTGTTTTCGGTGCCCTCCAGTTGTGTCTGCAGGTTACGGAAACCTTCATTGGCTTTGAGGTTGGGATAATTCTCTACCACAGCCAATAAACGGCTAAGTGCGCTGCTTACACCACTCTGCGCCTGTTGAAATTCAGCTAACTTTTCAGGAGTAATATTTGCAGGATCAACTTTTACACTTGTTGCTTTTGAACGGGCTTCAATCACATTGATCAAGGTTTGTTGTTCAAAATTCGCTTCACCTTTTACCGTGTTCACAAGGTTTGGAATAAGATCGGCACGGCGTTGATAATCGCTCTGTACGTTATTCCATTTTTCTTTTACAACTTCATCCTGCTTTACCAGGCCATTATAACCGCTGCAACCTCTGAAGAGGATAAAAGCCAACACTACAGCTACAACAATGGTAATGATGCGTCCGGGTTTCATATTTGTTTGTTTTTATTTAATGATGAGTGTGATGTTTCCTTTATTTGTTACAAGTGCAATTGAAATTTTATAACCACACTGCAACGGATACTAAATTTAATTGAAACATTTTACTTGTCAAGGTGAATTTTACATAACACAAAGGGTGCCGAGCTGTTAAAGCTGACACCCTGACGTAGTTTATTCCGCTGATCGAATTTATTCTTTCACCGCAGCAATGCCGGGCAATTGTTTTCCTTCAAAGAACTCAAGCATTGCGCCACCGCCGGTAGAAATGTAGCTCACTTTATCGGCAAAGCCAAAATCGTTCACCGCTGCCACACTATCGCCACCACCTACTAAAGAGAATGCCCCTTTACCGGTAGCATCGGCAACAGCCTGTGCAATTGTTTTTGTACCATGTTGAAACTTCTCCATTTCAAACACACCCATCGGGCCATTCCACAAAATTGTTTTAGAATGCAGCAACACATTTTTAAACTGCTCACATGCATTTACACCTATATCAAGCCCCATCCATCCGTTTGGAATATGATTGCTGGGTGATGTGGATGTATTGGCATCAGCCGCAAATTTATCAGCGATAACAGAATCACTGGGCAGATGAATATTCACTCCTTTAGCAGCAGCTTTTTCAAGAATAGCTTTTGCTGTTTCCAGTCTTTCTTCTTCGCAAAGCGAATTACCGATAACACCACCCATTGCTTTCATGAATGTGTATGCCATGCCACCACCAATAATAATATCTGTTGCACGATCAAGCAGGTTTTCAAGAATGAGAATTTTATCGCTCACTTTTGCCCCGCCAATAATAGCAGTAAATGGTTTTTCTGCCTGCAGCAATACTTTTTCACCTGCTGCCACTTCGCCTTCCATCAACAAACCAAACATTCTTTTTTCTGCAGGAAAAAACTGAGCAATTACAGCTGTTGAAGCATGTGCACGGTGTGCAGTACCAAATGCATCATTTACATATACATCGCCCAGCTTGCTGAGTTTTTCTGCAAATGCCGCATCGCCTTTTTCTTCTTCTTTATAAAAACGAAGATTTTCCAGCAGCAATACTTCGCCTGGTTTCATCATACCAGCCGTTAAGTAAGCCTGTTCACCAATGCAATCATTGGCAAATAAAACAGGTGTGTTGCCACCAAGCAATTCTGCCAGGTGTGCAATCAAATGCTTTAATGATGATTTTTCTTCAGGCCCTTCTTTTGGCCGGCCAAGATGGCTCATCAGTATCACACTTCCGCCATCGGCCAGTATTTTTTTAATGGTTGGTATGGCGGCCTTCATTCTTGTATCGTCGGTAATTGCCTGTGTTTGCTTATCAAGTGGCACATTAAAGTCCACACGGATCAGCGCTTTTTGCCCGCTGAAATTATAGTTTGAAAATTTGCTCATAAAACAATGGTTTAGTCTCTTTTTAAGTGTAAAACGAAGTTACAGTGTGCTGAAGAAAAACAGCAGCTGTTTATTTTCCAATGTGTTTCAATAGTTGTTCAAGACAGTTAACGTTGCGTTCAAGATCTTCTTCACCTTCGATCTTTACACGCATCAAAGCGCCACTGATCAACTGATATGCTTTTACAGCCTCTTCTTTTGAATGGAAGATAGCATACCAATCGGCCAGTTCATCTTCATAAGCCATGCGCACTTTGTTGCTGAAAAAGATAATGGGCTTGGGGTACCAGCGCCCTCCCGGATTTTCAAGCTTGTTGTCTTTTGCATGCTGGTAAAATGCCAACAGAAACTGCAGGTAAGCAACCACACGCTGTTTTATCTGTGCTTCTGTTTCGGCCTGCACAGGTTTGTTGCGCCAGGCATGCATCTCTTTTGTAAACGGATCTTTTGCTGATGCATTTGTTACAGCCTGTACTGTTATAAGTTCATCGGGGTTTGCTTTGTTAACCGGGAACGAACTGTAAAAGCTGAATTGCGTTTTTCCATTGGGCAATTTGCTATCTGCCAGGTACCGTTCCTTTACTGTTGAATCAGCATTTTCAGGATGAAATACCAGCAATTTCTTTTCCGCATCAAATGCCCATTTGCCTTGCTCAAATAAATAATCGGCACAAAGCGTATAATTTCCTTCGGGATAAAACCGCAGCACATACACATCCAGCTTGTTGCCAATATGTGTTTCGCCTTTTTCTTCATCCACATACCATTCACTGTTCTTCGGATCGGGAGGCGTTAACTTATTGGTAACCGAAGAAGGTCCGTTGTTACATGCAAGGAATAAAAAAGGGATACTCCATAAGAAATATCCCTTTACAGTTTTTGTATTCACAAAGTTTAATTACTTGATGAGTTTAGCAAAAAAGTGAAGTGTACGAACGAGCTGGCTAACATAGCTCATTTCGTTATCGTACCAGCTAACCACACGCACCAATTGTGTATCGCCTACTGTTTGCACTCTTGTTTGTGTTGCATCAAACAAAGAACCGTAGCTGATGCCAATAATATCGCTGCTCACAATTTCATCTTCAGTATAACCGAAGCTTTCGTTAGCTGCTGCTTTCATAGCGGCATTTACTTCTTCAACAGTTACTTTCTTGCCTAATACAGCCGTTACTTCTGTTAATGAACCGGTAAGAGTTGGTACACGCTGAGCGCTGCCATCCAGTTTACCTTTCAGTGATGGTAATACAAGGCCGATTGCTTTAGCGGCACCTGTGCTGTTAGGCACAATGTTTTGTGCAGCTGCACGTGCACGACGCAGATCACCTTTTGGATGAGGAGCATCCTGTGTGTTTTGATCGTTTGTATAAGCGTGGATGGTTGTCATTAACCCGTTTACAATTGTAAACTTCTCTTCAAGCACTTGTGCCATAGGAGCCAGGCAGTTGGTTGTGCAGCTTGCACAGCTGATCACAGATTCACTGCCATCAAGAATATTGTGGTTAACGTTAAATACAATTGTTTTCAGATCGCCTGTAGCAGGAGCGCTGATCACCACTTTTTTTGCACCCGCAGTGAGGTGTGCTTCTGCTTTTGCTTTATCGGTAAAGAAACCGGTACATTCCAGTACTACGTCCACATCATGCGAACCCCATGGAATTTGTGCCGGATCTTTCTGTGCATAGATCTTAATTTCATCGCCGTTAACGATAATGGAGTTGTCAGTGCTTTTTACTTCCGCATCAAAACGGCCTTGTGCTGTATCATACTTTAAAAGGTGTCCCAATACTTTTGGAGAAGTAAGATCGTTGATCGCCACTACATCAATACCTTCCATTTTATAAATCTGGCGATATACAAGCCTGCCGATACGTCCGAAGCCATTAATCGCAACTTTTACTGTGCTCATGATGAATATTAAGTTTAGTAGTTAAAAATGCGGAGCGAAGTTAACGAGATAAACTATTAAACCTTGTTAGTTTTTACTGTCTGAAGGGATAATTCCTATCATTAAAATACAGGCCCATTCAAGGCGTTTGATATATTTTCCTGATTTATATCCTTGTTTTGAATAATTTTCTGAAAATTGTTTGGGAGGAAACATACACAAACCTATCTTTGCACTCCCAAAAATAAACGCCGCGTTGGTCAAGGGGTTAAGACGCCTCCCTTTCACGGAGGAATCACGGGTTCGAATCCCGTACGTGGTACAACAAGAAGCCTGTTTCGACAGGCTTTTTTATTTCCCCTAATTCAATATTCCCAGAATCCTAATTTATCGGCATCCTTTCTGCGTTTTTTGCTATTGAAATACCCAAGTTTGGTTAGCTATAACCGGAAAAACGCAGATTAAAATGTGCTGATTCTGGTGCTGAAACAGGTTTTTTAGAAAAATGTTCTTCGATTTAAAAAAAAACCTCCTGCCCTGTTCAATTGATTTCCAACCATTTTCAAGTGTAAAATTTACTGTTTCGTAAATTAACGATCTCGTACTCGTAGAATTACTATTGCAGATGATAAAAACTCGGTGCAATTTTACATCCGATAAGGAAATACACTTAGTCGCACAACGTTTCTAAACTGTACCAACTTATCAAGCCCTATTAAACTAACAGTATGCCGTACCTCTACTCAACAGTAAAAAAAGCCACTGTGCCTGTATTTGCCCTGCTCTTTTTGGCAACAACAGGTTTCTCACAGTCAGACAGCATAAAGCCTCCTTCAATCCCGGTTTCATTACTTGATTTCAGGGCCAACCTGAAAAACGACAATGCATTGCTTAACTGGAAAACAACCAATCATTACAATTTCAGTCATTTTATTATTGAGAAAAGTACCGATGCCCGCAATTATAACGATGCGGTGGTAATAGTAGCGCCCGAATCAACCGCAGCAGAAAACAGCTACGGTTATAACGATGATCTGCATAACAGCACCAACAAAACAGTTTACTACCGCTTGAAGATGGTGGATGTAAATGGTAAGGTCAGTTACTCCGAAACAAGAATGGTCCGCTTAACGGAAAGAAACAACATACAGGTAAGCACTTTTCCAAACCCTGCCACAAATGAATTGTATGTAAACATTCCCAACGACTGGCAGGAAAAGACGGTGACTTATGATATCTACAACAGTACAGGAGTTCTTATAAAACGTTACCAGAATAAACAGGCGGCACAGATACAACAACTGAATGTGCAGCAACTGAACAATGGAAATTATGTACTGAAAGTAAACAATGGATCAAACAGCAAAACTGCCATTTTTATAAAATATTGACTGGTTCCCGTAACAACTATGTAGTTGCTGACCAAACACCGTTGCTAACCTTTTTTTATAGCTCAGAATTGAATAAACATATTCGTTGGTCTCTTGGATTTTTAATGTTGCTAACCGCCTGACACCTTTTTTTAAAACCCATTAAAAACAAAACATGGAATACATTCTGCAATTGCTTTCGCATCTTTTTATGCCTGTAAACAAGAATAAACCTGCGTACAGTTTTATTCCCGTGAAAAAAGTTTACCCAACTTCTGCATTTAGCAGAAGCACCACTAACAGCTAACCTCCTGACTCAACCATGTTGCTAACCGGTGATAACATGAAGTGAAGTTTACCCAACAATCCACCTTGTTTTTGCTGATGGATGACCCTCCGTTTTACCGGAGGGTTCTTTTTATATACCTGTCTCGAAATGCATTTCAGGAATAACTACTTCTGTAAATCCTTTGCGTATTAAACGTTGCTGAAACGCATGCTGTACATCGTATTCACCATGCACAATAAATAATTTTTCTACCTGTTTGGGATCCTGGCAAGCCAGCCATTGGCTCATGTCTTCATAATCGCCGTGTGCACTCATACTTCGTATCTGCCCTATTTCCGCATGAACTTCTTTTTCTACACCGAATATTCTTACTTCCTTTCTGCCTGCTAATAATTTTCCACCCAGTGATCTTGGTTCACAATAACCGGTAAGCAGAATTGTGTTACGGCTGTTTTCAATAGCGTTATTAATATGGTGTTTTACCCTTCCTGCATCAGCCATACCACTTGCACTGATGACAACATAGGGGCCGCTTTTGAAATTCAACAGCTTTGATTCATCCACCGTTTTCACAAACTTTAATCCTTTAAAGCCAAACGGATCACTATCTGTTTGCAGCACTTTCTGAATTCGTTTATTAAAATATTCAGGATAACTTTTTACAATTTGAGTTGCTTCCATGCTTAATGGACTATCAACGTAGTATTCCAGATCAGGCAAGCGACGCTCCAGCTCCAATTGATTTAAATCATACAGGAGCTCCTGTGTGCGTCCCACACTGAATGCCGGAACAATCAGCTTTCCTTTCTTTTGCAGACAGGCTTTTTCGATCCACTGTAATAGTTGATCAGGCGTTGACATGGCGTTGTCGTGTAAACTGTTTCCGTATGTTGATTCCATGATGATGACATCAGCCTGCGGAAAGTCCTGCGGCGATTTTAAGATCACATCACGGTAACGGCCTATATCACCCGAAAAAGTAATGCTCTTTGTTTTGCCATTTTCCGTCACTTTCAAGTGCACACATGCACTGCCGATGATATGACCGGCATCCGTGAACATCGCTTCAATGCCATCGGCTACTTTAAACCATTGCCCGTACTCATGCTGCACAAACCTGTTGAGTGCTGCTTTTGCATCTTCAATGGTGTACAACGGCATCAGGTAAGGCATGTTTGTTGCTGCACGGCGTTTGTTTTCATACTTCACTTCATCTTCCTGTATCTCGGCACTATCTTCAAGTAACACTGCTGTTAAACTTGCCGTGGCATCGGTACAATGTATCTCGCCTTTG
>JAACZX010000339.1 GCA_009996555.1 Chitinophagaceae bacterium
TTATTGCTTTAGGCGGATTGGGAAATGAACAACTGGCCATCAATACAATTGCCATTGCTGCAGGCTATGGTGTAAGAGTGGGGCTGGAAGATAATATCTGGCTCGATAAACAACGTAAACAACCGGCAACAAATATTGACTTACTCACCAGGGTGCATCAACTGATGCAGCTGCATGAATACAGCGTGATGCCTTCTGCCGTATTGGGTAAACAGGGATTTTACAATGAACACCGCACTGGGCTATAGCGAAAGTCAACTGAGCAGGGTACTGGATGTGTTGTTTGCCAACGAACAACCGGAACAGGTGTGTGTGGTGCAGAATGTGGCTGTAAAAGAAGAATTTCCGTTTGCTGATCCTGCACTGCAGGTGAAGATCCTGCATGCCGATACATGGCAGGCAGCAACCGATGACCGCTTTGTGTTTGGTGTGGCAAGACCATTTATTAAGAAGGCCGTGTTCGATCATTTTCTTGCAGAAAAAAATATTCATGCCGGGTTATACCGCAACCTTGTCGCCCGTTCCTCTGTTCTTTCCTCCACCGTAAAAACAGGGAATGGTTTGTTTGCAGAGCCTCTATCTGTTATTACATCGTTTACAACAGTTGGTTTTGGCGTTACAGTTAACCGCAATGCAAGTATTGGTCATCATTGCATCATTGGTGATTTTGTTACCATTAATCCCGGTGTGCATATTGCCGGGCATTGCAGCATTGGCAATGCTGTGCAAATAGGTATTGGTTCAGTTGTGTTTGATCACATCAGCATTGGTGAAGGGAGCATTATTGGCGGAGGAAGTGTGGTCACAAAAGATATTCCTGCCGGCGTAAAAGCATGGGGCAATCCCTGCAAGGTGATGGGTGCTGTTTAATACGATTTAACCATTGCCCACAAAGGCACAAAGCACACAAAGCGTTTTTTCTGCGTATAGCAGATGAACGATCAATTACTGCGTACACTCTATCGCTAACTTCATTTGTTAACCTGAAAATAATGCCGATGATCTCTGTTTTTGGTTCGAAGTACACACAGGAAGATATTGATGCCGTTGTACAATGTCTTGAAAGCAACTGGACAGGTATTGGTAAAAACGTAACTGCATTTGAACAGCAGTTCAGAGAGCGGTTGGGTTCCGAACATTTTATGATGGTGGATTCCGGTTCCAATGCCCTTTACCTTGCATTAAAAAATCTGCAACTTCCCAAGGGCGGCGAAGTGATCCTGCCATCGTTTACATGGGTGAGTTGTGCGCAGGCTGTTTTGTTAAACGGACTGGTGCCTGTTTTTTGTGATGTGGACCTGTACACACAAAATGTTACCGCTGAACTGATCGCTGAAAAGATCAGCAATAAAACAGCCGCCATCATGGTGGTGCATTATGCAGGCTTACCGGTTGATATGGCGCCCATTCTTGCATTGGGTTATCCTGTGCTGGAAGATGCGGCACATGCTGTTGATTCAACTGTTGACGGAACCTACTGCGGTGTGTTTGGCGATGCCGGTATCTGGAGTTTTGATTCTGTAAAAAATATTGCCGTGGGCGAAGGTGGTGGTATCTGGTTCAAAGAAAAAGAACGCATTGATCAGTCACGCATGATGCGTTACTGTGGTATTGGATTTTCGGGTTTCCAGGCAGCCAGCAACAACAATGATGGTAACTGGTGGGAGTATGATATACAGCAGCCGAATGTAAAAATGCTTCCATCTGATATTGAAGGAGCACTGGCTGTGGTGCAATTGAAACATCTTCCAGTGAACCAGCAACGGCGTAAGGCCATTTGGGATTACTATCAGCAGGCATTTGCCAACACAGCAGCCGTTACCATACCCGTTGCATGCAAGCCCAACGAAACACACAGTTATTTCACCTATTTTATCCAGGTGCCTGCTGCAAGAAGAAATGCACTGGCAAAGCATTTATACGAGAAAGGTATTTACAGCACACTTCGTTATCACCCGCTGCACCTGAATGCCATTTATCAATCAACCGCATCGTTGCCCAACAGTGAGCAACTGAATGCAACCGGCTTAAACATTCCCCTGCATCAAAACCTTACGGATGAACAGGTGGAACTGATAGCAGTAACAATCAACGATTTTCTATAATTATGAATCATTACAATGATACTGGTGAGCAGTGGGATCTTGAGATAAAGCCTAAGGCTTCTTTGCTGGATCTGAACCTGAAAGAAGTATGGCGTTACAGAGATCTGATGATGTTATTTGTACGCCGTGATTTTGTGGCACAGTACAAGCAAACCATTCTTGGGCCATTGTGGCATGTGATACAGCCGGTGCTTACCACCATTATGTTTTTGCTGGTGTTTGGAAAAATTGCGAATATCCCTACGGATGGTATTGAGCCAATTGTCTTTTACATGAGCGGAATAGCTATCTGGAATTACTTTTCCACTTGTCTTACAGCTACATCAAATACATTTGTTGCCAATGCTGGTATTTTCGGAAAGGTTTATTTTCCAAGACTGGTGCTTCCTCTTTCAATTGTGATTTCCAATATTGTAAAATTTGCTATTCAGTTTGGTATTCTCCTTATGTGTATGCTATGGTTTTTAATTTATAAAGGAGTGCCTATTGTAATTGGATGGCAGTGGTTTTTAGTTCCTGTGTTGATAATTATAATGGCTGGTATTGGTTTAGGAACTGGCATTATCATATCCTCTCTCACTACAAAATATAGAGATTTGACTGTTTTAATCGGGTTTGCTGTACAACTGCTGATGTATGCCACACCTGTTGCATATCCTATG
>JAACZX010000340.1 GCA_009996555.1 Chitinophagaceae bacterium
TTGCTCGAAATTATTCCCACAAAATATACTGATCCATCCGTTGTAGATTTCTTAATGAACTACGGAGATCTCTATTTGGGCAAAACAACGGTGTTGTGTAAAGACACACCTGCGTTTATTGCCAACCGTATTGGTGTGTTTGGCATGATGGCCATTATGAATTTAATGGATAAGATGAAGTTGACGGTTGATGAGATCGATGCATTGACTGGTCCGATCATTGGCAGGCCAAAATCTGCAACGTTTCGAACAGGAGATGTAGTGGGCTTGGATACATTGGTGAAAGTGGCGAAAGGTGTTGCTGAGAATTGTCCGGATGATGAAGCGAAAGAAATTTTTGCGATTCCTGTTTGGTTGAATAAGATGATCGAGAATAACTGGCTTGGTGATAAAACCGGTCAAGGATTTTTCAAGAAAAGTAAAGGCGCAGCTGGTGAAAAGGAAATTCTTACGCTCAACCTGCAAACTATGGAATATGCTCCAAGGGTGAAACCAAAGTTTGGTAGTGTGGATGCAGCAAAGCCTGTCGATGATCTGAAGACAAGATTAAAAATGTTGTGCAGCGGCAGCGATAAAGCCGGTGAGTTTTACAAACAGTTTCATTATAGTTTGTTCTCGTATATCTCGCATCGTATTCCGGAGATCAGCGATGAGTTGTATCGTGTAGATGATGCGATGATGGCGGGTTTTGGTTGGGAAATTGGTGCATTTGAAAGCTGGGATGTGTTAGGTGTTGCAAAAACGGTTGATGCCATGAAAGCTGCCGGTTATAAAGTAGCAGCTTGGGTTGATGAGATGATTGCAAGTGGTGCAACCAGTTTTTACAAAGTAGAAAACAACAAACGTGTTTGTTATGATCCTGCAAGTAAATCATACAAAGTCATTCCTGGTGGCGATGCATTTATTGTGATGAAGAATTTCGAGAACCAGACCGTTTGGAAAAATGCAAGCTGCAGAACCTATCATTTAGGAGATGATGTATTGGGTCTTGAATGGAATACAAAAATGGGCAGCATCGGTGGCGAAGTGTTGGAAGGAATTCAAAAATCCATTTCATTAGCTGAAGAGAAATACAAGGGGTTGGTGATCGCAAATGATGCAGCTCAATTCAGCGCAGGTGCCAATGTAGGTATGATCTTTATGCTGGCTATTGAACAGGAGTATGATGAACTGGATATGGCCATCCGCATGTTCCAGAATACCATAATGCGTGCACGATATTCATCCATACCTGTTGTAGTTGCCCCGCATGGTTTAACATTGGGTGGTGCATGTGAGTTGAGTTTACACAGCGATAAGGTTTGTGCAGCAGCAGAAACATATATTGGTTTGGTTGAGTTAGGTGTTGGCTTAATTCCTGGCGGTGGTGGCACCAAAGAATTTGTATTGCGTGCTGCCGATGAAATGCACGAAGATGAACCGGAAACCATCACATTGAAAAATCGTTTCCTATCCATTGCAACAGCAAAAGTTGCAACCTCCGCAAAAGAAGGTTTTGAAATGGGTGTATTTAGAAAAGGTTTAGATGAAGTAGTGATGAACCAGGGCCGCAGAATTGCAGAAGCAAAAAAATCAGTGATTGAAATTTATGATAGCGGTTATGTAGCGCCCACGCAACGCAACGATGTTAAAGTATTAGGTCGTTCTGCATTGGGTGCATTGCTCGCCGGCATCAACGGAATGAAAACAGCAGGTTATGCAACCGAGCATGATAGCGTGGTAGCAAAGAAACTGGCTTACGTGATGTGCGGTGGTGATCTCAGCGAACCGACTTTAGTAACTGAACAATATTTACTCGACCTTGAACGTGAAGCCTTCTTATCACTTTGCGGGGAAAAGAAATCGCTGGAACGGATACAGAGTGTGTTGAAGGGTGGAAAGCCGGTGAGGAATTAAGCCGCTTAAAAGTGAATTTTATTTCGGGCCCCTGCGCAAGCAGCGGGCCTTTTTCATAACACTTATCTGTAAAAAAGGAGCATTGCAAGTTTGCAGAATGCCCGTTGCTTGTTATTTTCACCCGCAATTATCAGCTTATGATCAATCCCGTTTTAATCATCAACCAGTTATTTGAGATGCAGGGTAAACTGAAAGAAACCGGCAATGCTCAAACTTTCGAACGAAACTTCAACCGCCTATACAATCTGTTTGAAGAAGATGGCTATATGATCCAGGATCCTACAGGTGAAGTTTATTCCGAAACAAGGACAGATTATGAAGCAAGCATCAGCGGACAAATAGGATCTAAGCTGAAGATAACCCGTACAATAAAACCAATCATTTACCAGCAGAAAGATGGAGCCTTGCAACTTGTGCAACGTGCAGTTGTTATTGCAGGAAATGAATAATAAGCGGTAAATAATTTGAGTGATATAACCTGAAAGAGGAAATGAAATGAGTAAAGCAAAGCAGATGAAACCTGTGAATTTTGGTATTGATCTTGGCACCACCAATTCACTGATCGCAAAATACGAAGCAAATAAAGTACAGGTATATAAAAATCCAATTGGTCAGAAAGAAACACTGGCTTCCGTGGTGGCTTACCGGCCAGAGCGGATACTTGTTGGTGATAAAGCAAGAGAATACCTCACCAAAGATCCGATCAATGTGTTTGGAAATTTCAAACGCAAAATGGGTACCGATGAAAAGTATTACGTTGTAAATATTGATGATAATGTTACACCTGTGCAATTATCTGCATTGGTATTAAAAGAACTCAAGAACTTTGTTCATTCAGGTGAAAAGCCCGAAGCGTGCATCAT
>JAACZX010000696.1 GCA_009996555.1 Chitinophagaceae bacterium
TGAAGATGAGAGAATTCAGCAATGTAAAAGAATACTTAAAAGCTGATTGTCCTCAATTTCCTTGCAGCTATCTCTTTTAAAAGTTGAAAGATCGTAACCTGTAAGTTCAATCAGCAGTTGTTTATTGCAAAGCTGATCATCTGAATCATCAGCATAATATTTAAATGAACTATAAGGCCAGTCTTCCATTTTGGAAACAAGCTTACTTCTCCATGGGTTTTGATGAATATAGTGCATGCAGTTGATGGTATAGGAAGGAGGTGATGCGGTCGGCCCACGCCCAAGCGTGGTCTGACCGTTTTCTGCAGCTTAGATACACTTGGCTTTCGTTTTCTGTTGAAAAAGTGAGCCACTTGTTTTGTTTTGCCTATTGATGTATTGTGCGTAGCTACTCAGCATGAGGCCGATCTTTCGGGCTAATACCTGCATGGGTTTGCCACCATAAGAAGGTATTTCTACACAGGAGTTTGCCGTTGCCTGCAACATGAAATGAAAATGATTTGGCATTAAACACCAGGCAAGTATTTCGCAATGTGGTTTCCAGTCGCTTCTTATTCTGGAAAGAAAGTAGTTGTAATTAGCCTGGTTAAAGAAAATCGGCTGTTTGTTATTTCCCCTGTTATAAAGGTGATAGACTTCGTGTTCAATAAAACGCATGAAGGTGTTTTTATGAAAGATAGAAACAAGAAATGAGAAGTCAAATAGTGTACCGGTCAGACCACCCTAAGGCGTGGGCCGACCTCGGTCTTGACTGGAAAGTAAGATTTGCTTATTTAATGATCACTTCTTTTACAGCATGCTCATTAAACAGCTCATTAATGCGGTTGCGGATCTTTTCTTTCTGGTAAACTAATTCCTGTTTAAGCGGGGCAACAGTTGTTGTGATGATAAGCTGCTGATTGATGAGTTTAATGTCATCGGTGTATTTGGAAATGGTTTTGCCCATGAGCTCTTCCCACACATCTTTTATTTCCAATGCACGAACCCGTTGTTTGAGTTTGCTTTGGTTTAAAAACTGCTCCATTGCTTCCTGTATGCTCATTTCGGCCATGCAACGAAGGTAGTTGAAATTTGGGAGTGTAATCAATGGGCAACGGACAATAAGCAATCGTCGAAAGGAAATAAACTATTGCCAGTTATCCATTGCATCGTGTCAATTGGTAGTTGCCTATTGTTCTTTCAGCTCTATCAGTTGAATGTTCTTTCCCAATGCTTCGAAGGCAGCAGCAATACGATCTGGATGAGGATCGGTGAGGAATACCTGCCCGTTAAAAACAGCGCACACATAATGCAGCAGATTGTGCATGCGTGCAGCATCCAGTTTTTCAAACACATCATCAAGTAACAATAGTGGTGCAAAACCTTTTTGCTGTTTAATGATTTCTGCTTCTGCCAGTTTTAAACTAAAGAGCAGGCTTTTTCGTTGTCCCTGCGATGCAGATTGCTTAAATGAATCGTTGTTCAATAAAAATAAAAGATCGTCCTTGTGAATACCACAGGTGCTGCGTTGCAGCAGGTAATCTTTTTCTCTTGCCTGTTGAAGCAGCTGCTCAAACGATTGCTCCTGCAGCTGACTTTCATAGCTTACGGAAACCGGCTCAGCTTTGCCTGCAATGGTTTCATAGAAACGCAATACCTGCTGGTTAAATTCAGGCAAAAAGCTGCTGCGTTTTGAATAGATATAATTGCCGGCCTGCAGCAGTTGCTCATCAAGCACATCTAACAACGCATTGTTTCTTGTTTGTGTTTGTGCGCATGATTTCAAAAAGCTGTTACGCTGCTGTAGTATTTTGTTGTAGTTGATGAGTTGTTGCAGGTAATCCGCATCGATCTGTGACAGCAACGTGTCTAAAAATAACCGGCGTTGTTCGCTGCCGCCAATGATCAGTTCCACATCATCGGGAGCAATCACTACGCAGGGGTATTTGCCGATATGATGCGAAAATTTTTCATAAGGAACTGCATTGCAGCTGATCTCTTTTTTGCCGGTTTCACGCAATACAATACTCACCGTTGTTTCTTCCGTTCCTTCTGTAAGGGAGCCTTCAATACGAAAACCACGCAAGCCATGCTGCACGTTGCCACCGTCTGATCCTGAAAAATAGCTTTTGGTAAAACAGAGGTAATGTATGGCATCCAGCAGGTTGGTTTTGCCAATTCCGTTTGCGCCGGCAATAGCCACAATCATTTCATCAAACGCAAAACGCTGATGTGTATAGTTTTTGAATTGGGTAATGGTTACCGACCTGAGGAACATAGGCTGCAAGATAAGAAGAGGAAGCTTGTAATGATTTTCAGAAAAGTTTTAGGTCATAAAAAGTTCATACAACAGGCCCGTTTTTTGTTTGTACCTTGTTTGACACAATTTTCCAAACTTTAAAACTTACAACGATGGAAGAAAACAAAAACACCCAGGCCGATAGCGAAAAGCAAGGCTGGAAAGACAAAGCTGAAGATGCTTTACAGGACCTGAAAGGAAAAGCATCGGAGTTTGCAGATAAGGCAGAAGATAAACTGGAAGAATGGAAAGATAAAGCCGAAGACAAATTTGAAGAGCTGAAAGATAAGGCAGAGGATGTGGTTGATGATTTGAAAGACAAGGCATCCGGTCTTTGGGATAAAGTAAAGGATAAGTTTGATGGCGATGATGAGCCTGCAAAAAAGAATCCCGGCAATTAATAAGGAAGCCCTGTAGAAATGCAGGGCTTTTTTTATCTGTTTCTTTATTTTGCAAAACGGAAACGAGTGAAACAATGA
>JAACZX010000697.1 GCA_009996555.1 Chitinophagaceae bacterium
GACAATAAGGTTTACGCATAATGCTGTGTTTAACAAATGATGAGTTGTAAAAATAAAGACGGCAGATATATTGAATATGTGATAATGATGTGATTTTGCTGATAGCCGGACATACATTTCACCCGCCGGAAATATTTTCTTCTTTGTTGTAAGTTTTTTTCATCCATTAGCAACTAATAGTACAGAAAGAGTAATTTAAAACTGTTGAACAGTATTCAGCAGCCGTTAATAAAATATGGAGCAGGCTTTTTTACAACACATACAAACCAATCAAAAGATCATTTACAAGGTTTGCCATTTGTATCGTGATACAAAGGAAGATCAGGAAGATCTGTTCCAGGAAATTGTGTACCAGCTCTGGAAAGCATATCCCGGGTTTAAAGGCGAGGCGAAACCGGGAACTTGGATTTACCGTATTGCTTTGAATACAGCTTTAGCAACGTACCGGAAACAGCAGCTGAACATCAGCTATCCCGATCAATTGCCCGAAATGGAAGCATATACTTCAGAGGTCAACAGCTCAGAAAAAGAGGAATTGCTTTTTCGTGCACTCCGCAGCTTGTCTGATTCGGAAAAGGCAGTGATCTCACTGTATCTCGAAGATTTCAGTTACGAAGAAATAGCAGCTATTACCGGACTATCGGAAAACAATGTAGGTGTGCGGCTAAACCGCATCAAAAACAAATTAAAACAACGCTTAAACTAAATACGATGGAATTGAATGAATTAAAATCGGGTTGGCAAAATGCAGGCAGCAGTCAAAAAAACAGCAGTGAACTGGAACGTATGACAAAGATGAGCCAGCTGCCTGCGGTGAAACGTATCCGCCGCAAACTCATCATTGAAACAATTGTACTTACTTTCTTTTTGATTGTTTACTACGATTGGTTTGACGGCCATCAAAAACCATTGTATGCAAACCTGCTGTTGTTTAGTGCGGTATTGCTTTATATCATAAACGATGTGGCGGGATATATTTCATTGACCAGGCCGGTTATGAACAACAACCTGCGGTTATCCTTGCAGCAGTTGCTCGTCCGTATCAAACGCCTGTCAGTGGTTTCGCTTTTGTTATCGCTTGTGTACAGCGTATGCATCATTGTATTTTTTACATCGGTTATCAGTTTTACAAGGGAAAAAAGTTTTATACTGCTGGGGCTCATTCTTGTGCTCACACAACTTTCCCTCCTGTCTTACAAGTTGTGGCGAAGCTGGATTAAAAAACTGGAGTTGCAGCTGAGTGATTTTGAAGGAGAGTAAGCGATTACTGATTTAGCATAAACGAAAAGCCCCCGATCACTCGGGGGCTTTTCAATGACTTCAATGCTTTTGGGGTTTCTTGTCCGTATTATCCTCTTTCGCAGGGTACAGAAGTCATTTGGTTTTCATAGAGCCGTCATTCAAAAACGGGCACAGTCATGGATTTTTCATTGGTCTTTTTTTAACTGCCTTTGGCAGCATAGGATTGGATTTGGATCAGGGTTTGGATTTCGTAGTTTTTCTATTGGATATTGTTTTCTGTTTCGATGATGTAAAAGTACAATCAGCTGATACATGCAAAAAGAATTTAAGGCAATGTTTTGCAAAAACAAACAGCAGTCTGCACGGCCACTAAGTGTGCTTACTTAGTGCGTAAGTAAATAAATTATACGTGTTAAAATCAACGACAACAACAGTAGTAGGATGTACTACAAACCATCGCTATTAAACAACTACATGCAACAAACTCCTGCTGTTGCATGATTGTTTTTGCAATATGATGTGCGTGTAAAAACTACTTAGTAATAACACGTTTGTTCTTTTTTGCTGAAAAAATCATTCCTTTGAGAAATCAAACCAAAACTCCCAAAACCACTCCAAATGAAACGAGGTCTACTTTCATTCCTCTCCTTCGTGCTCGTCTATCAATTATCAGCTCAATGTACAGGCACAGGAAGTATCAATTATCAATTATGGAACAATGTAACAGGTGGCAACATCAGCAACCTTACATCCATTGCATCTTATCCAAACAGCCCATCTGTAAACGGCTCTCTTACTTCGCTTGAAACCGCAACCAATATTGGCAACAATATCGGTGTGCGTTTGCATGGCTATCTGTGTGTGCCGGTAACAGGTACTTATTATTTCTGGATCGCTGCAGATAATGCAGGTGAGCTTTGGCTAAGCACTACATCCAGTTCAAGCAACCGTGTAAGGATCGCATACACATCTAAAGCAGCCAAATACCGTCAGTGGACAGCTTCTGCCACACAAAAATCAGCAGCCATTCAACTGGTAGCGGGTACAAAGTATTTTATTGAAGCTTTGATGAAAGAATCAACCGGTAACGATAACCTTTCTGTTGGTTGGGCAAAGCCAGGCCAAAGTACATCGGCACCAAGTGAAATTGTTCCGGGCAGCAGTTTGTCACGTGACCTGGTGAGCGATGCAAAGGCTCCTTCTGAACCTGCTAATCTTTCTGCTGATTACATCACCACCTCTTCGTTTGTCATGAAGTGGGATGCTTCTACTGATAATGTGGGCGTAACAGGATACGACCTGTACCGCAATGGTGTAAAACTAAACAGCAGCACACTAACTTATACTTCATTAAGTGTTACGGGCCTTTTGCCTAATACTACCTACAACATGACGGTGAGAGCAAAAGATGCAGCGGGTAACGAATCTGTAAGTGCAGTTTTTCCTGTAACAACTATCGCCACCGTGGCTGCTTCAGAATCATTTAGTGTGCGTACCGTTATTCCACGCCAG
>JAACZX010000698.1 GCA_009996555.1 Chitinophagaceae bacterium
GAACTTTTAAAAGGTATTGCTGAATCACTACAGCGATGGTTTATTTTTTTATGTTTGGTTTCGGTATTGTATGTTTTGTTTTTGGGAGCATTAAAAACAGTTTGTCGTATTAAGGTTAAAGAGTTAATTCTTTTCGCACTCATCACAGTACATGGAATGCTCATTATCTTGTTGATCTTATCTGCCTCTATACCCGACGATATTGCAAACTATCTGTTCGCAGTCATCCTGTTGCTGATTAACTTTCTTCTGCTGAAGTTTTCAGACCATTGGAATTATACTGCTGATGGGCTGCCCGATTGAAGCGGTAGCTTGCCATACCCCGGCAGCGGCTGCAAGCCCTGCAGGCGGTTGGCAACTACAAGCGTAAAGCGGGAACAATTGTTCGTTTTTGCAGCAGGGAAGAAAGCCCCTTCTCTTGTGTTTTAATTGCCCTAAACTTATCAATCATCCCCTATCTTTGCGGCTCCCGATAGCTATCGGGATAAAAAATCATTTTCACATGAGCATCCTCGTTAATAAAAACTCCAAAGTAATTGTGCAGGGTTTTACCGGAACTGAAGGTACTTTCCATGCTACGCAAATGATTGAATACGGTACCAACCTTGTTGGTGGTGTTACTCCCGGAAAAGGTGGTACCACGCATCTCGACCGTCCTGTATTCAACACAGTAGAAGAAGCCGTTCAAAAAGCCGGTGCCAATGTAAGTATCATCTTTGTTCCTCCTGCTTTTGCAGCTGATGCCATTATGGAAGCAGCCAATGCAGGCATTGAACTGGTTGTGTGCATTACAGAAGGTATTCCTGTACAAGACATGGTAAAAGCTAAAAATTATTTAGTGGGTACCAACACCCGCCTCATTGGGCCTAACTGCCCCGGTGTAATTACAGCAGGTGAATGTAAAGTTGGTATCATGCCTGGTTTTGTATTTAAACAAGGCCGTGTTGGTATAGTTTCAAAAAGCGGTACACTTACTTATGAAGCTGCCGACCAGGTGGCAAAAGCCGGTTTGGGCGTAAGTACAGCTGTTGGTATTGGTGGCGACCCCATCATTGGCACTACTACCAAAGAAGCATTGGAATTATTTATGAACGATCCTGAAACAGATGCAGTGGTAATGATTGGTGAAATTGGTGGTGGTATGGAAGCAGAAGCTGCACGTTGGTATAAAGACAATGCAAAGAAACCTGTTGTTGGTTTTATTGCAGGTCAAACAGCGCCTCCCGGCCGTCGTATGGGTCATGCCGGCGCTATCATTGGCGGTGCAGAAGATACAGCTGCTGCGAAAATGCAGATCATGACTGAATGCGGCATCAATGTAGTAGCAAGCCCTGCTGACATTGGTAAAACAATGGCTGCAGTATTAGGAAAATAAGATTTCTTTTAAGAATAAAGCAAAAACCCTGCACAAGTGCAGGGTTTTTGCTTTATAAGAATAATCTATTTAGACATTTATCGTTATTCCAAAAAGAAAAGATGCATCGCTTAGTTATTTTAATTCTGCTTTCATTCGCAATCTCTGTGAGCATGGCCCAAAGCCAGTCGGTTACTGAAAAGGATTTCAGAATTTTAATAGACGGTAAACAATACACTGATTCTGTAAACAGCATCTCACTCGCAGACCTCTTGAAAATGCAAAAGATCTCAGCCAATTTTTCGTGGATTACTGTAAGGAGCATTGTTGTTTATTATCAACCTCCTTTTGGTGAAACAGCTTTTCAATTATGTACTGCCGATACCATTTGTAGTGATGCAAAAGAATTGATCAAAAGATTTAAATCCGGTTACCTTATCGCTATTGCTGCTGATGAAGCCGTTAACAGACAAGAAAAAAAGATTTATATAAAGGAAGTATACTTCCGGATAAAATAATGCTGTTACTGTTGTCAGGCTTTCATTAATTCCTTTTACATTAGTTCCATGCAAATCGACTACATCGAAGACAAAGAATTTGAAGGCATTGATTTTACAAGCAACGCTTTCAAAAAAGGCGAATATGAGAACTGCAGTTTTCTCAATTGCAATTTTGCTGAGAGTGATCTTTCAAAAATCACCTTCATTGAATGCACATTCAACAATTGCAACATGAGTGCAGCAAATATAAACGGCACTTCTTTCCAGGAAATACAGTTCACCAATTGCAAACTCATGGGTTTACATTTTGATCACTGCAATCCTTTTCTGCTGAGCATGCGTTTCACCAACTGTTCGCTGAACATGGCTACATTTTATCAATGCAAACTGCAAAAAACAATCTTCAGCCATTGCAACTTTCAGGAAGCCGATTGCACAGAAGCCGATTTCAACAACGCCGTTTTCCAGCAATGTAATCTTATGCATGCTGTGTTCGATAAAACCAATCTTGAAAAAGCTGATCTGCGTACGGCTGTAAATTTTTCCATTGACCCTGAACGGAACAAACTGAAGAAAGCAAAATTTGCAGCAACAGCATTAAGTGGCCTGCTGCACAAATACGACCTCATCATTGACTAATTGTTTTATGAGTGATGTACAAAAAGCCTATAACAGCTGGGCACAGCAATACGATACAAACGAAAACAAAACCCGTGATCTTGAAGCAAGATCGCTTCGGGAAACATTAGCACCATTATCGTTTGAGCATTGTTTGGAAATTGGCTGTGGCACCGGAAAGAATACTGTATGGCTAATGCAGAAAGCATCTGCCGTTACAGCTGTTGACCTGAGTGAAGAAATGCTGGCAAAAGCAAAAGAAAAGATCACTGCCGCACAC
>JAACZX010000699.1 GCA_009996555.1 Chitinophagaceae bacterium
GCATTATACTTATTGTATTTGGCATGGTGCTTATTGCCGGGCTCTTATTTTACCGGAAATAGAATTATTTTTCCGTAAGCCTTATCTTCTTAACAAACTCTTTCAATTTTGTACTGTTGCTTTGGGGCTCGCTTATGAAACCAATCATTTTTATAGTATCCATCCTGTTTGCATCAGCTGCACATGGTCAGTTTAATGAACTTGTTCTTCGGAAAAATGGTTTTTCAAAAAAACGTTATGCCGAGGGATCTGTCATTACACTGCAAACAAAACTCGGGTTAAGATATACAGGCACCATTTATCTTTTACAAAACGACAGTATTTATTTTATTGATGGTGGCATTCATAAAAACGATGTGGTCGCTGTGTATAAACGGCCTAAATCAAAACATCGTTTCATTCCATTTAATGGTGAAGCTTTTTTGTACACCAATCTTGGCATTCCGTTGTTTGTAACCGGATTAACAATTAGTGGTGAGCCATTCGTCCGATCGCTTCTTTCAGGAATCGGGCTGGTGTATATTCCTGTTGCTTTGTATAACCTGCAGCAGGTTATCTTCAAAGGCAATAAAAAATACAGAATCGGAAATAAGTATGATCTGCAGGTGCTTGATCTTTATCCTTCAGAAAAACTTCCTGAAAAAAAGCAGTAACGTATATTGCAACCCATGGCATCGCAAAAATCCAATACAGGCAAGCGTAGCTTTTTTAAACGCATCTTCAGCTTCCTGAAACGTTTGTTCCTCTTTCTTTTTATTGCCCAGTTTATTTACATCATTCTGCTCAAGTGGATCAACCCACCCATTACCATTACACAACTGGTGAGTTTTGTAAAAGGTGAAGGGTTGAAGCGTGATTATATTTCATTGGATGAAATGAACAGCAACGTTCGCCTGGCAATTATTGCTGAAGAAGATCAGTTGTTTCCTGATCATGATGGGTTT
The DNA here is from genome assembly GCA_009996555.1 of Chitinophagaceae bacterium. Classification (GTDB taxonomy): domain Bacteria; phylum Bacteroidota; class Bacteroidia; order Chitinophagales; family Chitinophagaceae; genus Lacibacter. The sequence goes on from JAACZX010000699.1 coordinate 945, forward strand.
GACTGGAAGCTGATTGAAAAGGCAATGAAGCATAACGAAAAAAAACCAGCACGTATCCGTGGCGCATCTACCATATCACAACAAACAGCAAAGAATGTATTCCTGTGGCAGGGACGCAGCTGGTTTCGTAAGGGACTGGAAGTGTATTTTACAAAAATGATTGAATGGATATGGGGCAAAAAAAGAATTCTTGAAGTGTACCTCAACGTTGTGGAAATGGGTAAAGGTGTATATGGTATTGAAGCCGCTGCTCAGCAGTTCTTCAAAAAACCGGCAAAGCAGCTGAACCGTACTGAAGCCGCACAAATTGCAGCAGCATTACGTAATCCTAAAAAATTTACAGTAAAACCATTGTCAAAAGCTGTTATTGCACGCACGCCATGGATATTGCGGCAAATGAAAAACCTTGAAGGCGATGAAGATATCCGACAGATCATTTTTGATAATGTGGAAGTAAAAAAAGAAACGCCTGCTAAAAAGAAATCATCGGGCAAGTAACGCATCAACCGCTTTTACTGCTGTTGCAAAACGTTCATCAAAATTACCGCTTACAACTGTCCAGGTAGTTGTTTGCTTTTGCAGCAACTCCTTGTACACAGCAAAAAGGTCGCTGCGTACTTCTTGTTCAGGATATTCACGAAGTTCATCCTGCACCCAGGGAATATCAGGTTTGCAAAGCAAGTAAAGATCGGCCTGTTGTTTTTTCAGCTCATTGATGATCCACGGATCACATGAACCAAACACCACTTCGCTCCAAACCTTCATTACATGCATATCCGTATCAAAAAAGATTGTATTTACTTTTTTGTTGACGGCATCATCTGTGTATTGCTTAGCCATCTCCGATTGATTTTTGGCAATAACCAACAAATCATCAGCAGTATAAGGGCGACCAAGCATCAGCAGGTATTCACGTGCATATTCAGGACACCACACCGATTGGTAATGCTTAGCCAACCGTTCGCTTAAAAATGATTTACCTGTAGATTCCGGGCCGAGCAGAATAACTTTCTTTGGGATGCTCATAAAGGTTGCAAAATAAACGGTGAATAAATACGAAACAATGGGAATACTGCTATCGTAATTTTACTCTTTTCTTCCATTCGGCTAAGCCATAAAACGCTATTACCAGGAGCACAGCATAATAAACACTGGTAAAAACAAGTCCTTTTACAAAGTAAAGCGGGATGGAAACAATATTGGTTGCAATCCACCAATACCAGCTTTCCACTTTCTTTTTTGCCATCAGCCACATACCGGTAAAAGCAGTTCCTGCTGCTAATGCATCAGCCCAGGGAATAGCTCCTTCATAAAATCCTTTCTTTAAAAACGTGAGACAAACAAAAAGTGTAACATAGAATGCGGCAAAAAACGAAAGTTGATACAATTGCCATCGCCTGTCTGAAAAACTGATCTCCACTACATGATGTTGGGTTTTGTCTTTCAGTGTCCACAGCCACCAGCCATAAACACTCATAGTGGTATAGAAAATATTTACTGCTGCTTCGCCCAGCAGGTGGTATTTATAACTTAAGTAAATATAAATAATGCTATTCACCATTCCTGTAGGATAAACAAGAATATTTTCTTTGCGGCTGAACCATACACTGAGGATGCCGCAACCAACAGCAATGTATTCCAGCAGTGTGGTATTCTTCATACCATTTGCAAACTGGCTCCAGATTTCTTCCATCATGTTTCAAAAATGCAGGGAAATTTCCAGATTGAGGGGTAAAAAATTTCGGTCATCTTTGCAAAAAACTTCCAGCGTTATGATGATTGCTGTATTAGGTGCCGGAATGGTTGG
>JAACZX010000341.1 GCA_009996555.1 Chitinophagaceae bacterium
AACTGTTTCATGTGTAAATGATTTAAATGTGAAAAATGAAGGTGGAGGTTGCCGAAGCATTCACATTGTGCGGAAGGAAGAAGAAAGCTATGCAATTAAAACGGCATTGTCAATAGAAACGAAATCCAAATTCCAAAACCAAAAACCAAAAACCAAAAACCAAAAACCCAATACCTAATTCCTCGATTGGTATAAGCAGAAATGCTGAACCACTTGCTGACGATGGTAAGTTTTTTTCTTGCGTACTGTCATTCTTTACCCTTTATTGTACATCTACTTTTATTCCATATTTCAACACATTCATAAGCACATCAGCGATTGCCGTTTTCTCTCCGCCCATGTGCTTTCATTACAAAATTCAACATTATGGCAACAGTAAAAAAGCCTGTAAAGTATGTGTATTCCTTTGGAGGAGGCAAGGCCGATGGCAACGAATCAATGAAAAATTTATTAGGTGGTAAAGGTGCGAACCTGGCCGAAATGGCGGGTCATCCAAAACTGCGTTTACCTGTACCGCCGGGTTTCACCGTTACAACAGAAGTATGTACCTGGTATTATGCCAATAAAAAAGCATATCCGAAAGTATTGAATCAGCAGGTGAAAGATGCAATGACGCAAATGGAAAAGCTGATGGGTAAGAAGTTTGGTGATGTAAAAAATCCATTGCTGGTATCGGTACGTTCGGGTGCACGCCGCAGTATGCCCGGTATGATGGAAACGGTATTGAATGTGGGCTTGAACGAAGAAACCATCAAAGGTATTATTGCACAAAGCGGCGATGCCCGTTTTGCTTATGATGCCTATCGTCGTTTGATTATGATGTATGCTGATGTGGTGATGGAAAAAGCCGGTGGTATTGAACCAAAAGGCGGTAAAGGCATTCGTAAAGTACTCGACGAAAAACTGGAAAAAATCAAACATAAAAAAGGCTATCAATCCGATACTGATCTTACAGTTGATGAACTGAAAGCATTGGTGAAAGATTTTAAAGCAACCGTTGTAAAAGTATTGGGCAAACCTTTCCCCGAAGATCCGTACGAACAGCTCTGGGGCAGCATTGGCGCTGTGTTCAGCAGCTGGATGGGTAAACGTGCCATTGAATACCGCCGCATTGAAAAAATTCCCGATGAGTGGGGCACTGCTGTAAACGTACAGGCCATGGTGTTTGGTAATATGGGCGATGACAGTTGCACCGGTGTTGCCTTTACACGTAATCCCGGCAACGGTGAAAATAAATTTTATGGCGAGTACCTCGTTAACGCACAAGGTGAAGATGTAGTTGCAGGTATCCGCACTCCCGCACCTGTGAATGAATATTCGAAGAACGCTCAAAGTGAACATTACGATACGCTGGAAAAATTAATGCCTGTATTGTATAAAGAGTTATACGGCTATCAGCAAAAATTAGAGAAGCATTACAAAGACATGCAGGATATTGAGTTTACCATCGAAAAAGGAAAACTCTACATGTTGCAATGCCGTGTGGGTAAACGCAATGGTGTTGCTGCAGTACGTATGGCAACAGAAATGTTCAAGGAAAAACAAATCGATGCAAAAACAGCGATACTGCGTGTAAGCCCAAATCAGTTGGTTGAACTGTTATTGCCCATGCTCGATCCGAAAGCCGAAATAACACAACCCGTTATTGCCAAAGGTTTGCCTGCCGGTCCCGGTGGTGCCAAAGGCCGTGCAGTATTTACATCGGAAGATGCGGTTGAATGGGCTGCAAAAGGAGAGAAGGTGATTTTGGTGCGTGAAGAAACATCACCCGAAGATGTGGATGGTATGCACAAATCTCAAGCGATTCTTACAACCAAAGGTGGTATGACCTCACACGCAGCACTCGTGGCACGTGGCTGGGGTAAGTGCTGTATTGTTGGTTGTGGTGATATTGAAATTCATGCCAACACAAAAACTTTCCATGCAAAAAATGGCGTGGTGATTAAAGAAGGCGATTGGATCAGTTTAAATGGTACCAAAGGCTTGGTGTATGAAGGCAGCATGCCATTGGTGGATATTGATATTGAGAAAAACCAATCGTACAAGGAGTTGATGAAGCTGGTGGATAAAACCAAACAGATCGGCGTGCGTGCAAATGCTGAAACTCCCGGCGATGCTGCAGTTGCATCGAAGTTTGGAGCAGAAGGTATTGGTTTGTTCCGTACCGAACACATGTTTTATGGTGAAGGCAGCGAAGAACCGTTGTTCCTGTTGCGCAAGATGATCGTGAGTAAAACAGAAAAAGAAAGAAGAGAAGCGTTGAACGCACTCTTTGTATATGTGAAGAAAGATGTGAAAGATACATTGGCAGTTATGAACGGACATCCGGTAACCATTCGTTTGCTCGATCCGCCATTGCATGAGTTTGTACCACACGATACTGAAAAATTGCAGGAGTTGAGTAAAGAGCTCGGTATTCGTATGAGTGTGTTGAAACGCCGTGTATTGGCACTGCATGAAAACAATCCGATGCTTGGTCACCGTGGTGTGCGGTTGGGTATCAGTTATCCGGAGATTACAGAGATGCAGATCCGGGCCATTTTTGAAGCAACAGTTGAACTCATACGTAAAGGCAAAAAAGCATTACCCGAAATTATGATTCCGGTGGTGTGTGGTAAGCACGAGTTACGTCACCAGAAAGCCATTGTTGAACAGGTGTACAAAGAAACCTGTGTAAAAATGAAGGTGAAAAAAATTCCTTACCTGTATGGCACCATGATCGAAATACCACGTGCTGCGTTGAAAGC
>JAACZX010000342.1 GCA_009996555.1 Chitinophagaceae bacterium
GGAGTACAGTGTTAAAAAGTCAAGTTCAACATACATCAACCCGGTGGCTTTTGGCCGTGTTCAGCTTGGCGGCGGATCGCACCCAACGCAAAAAATGTATGTGCGTATCTATTACTCCAAGCAATAACATTTGAATTATTTCATAACCTATCTTTGCGGCTTTCCGGGATAAACCACCGGAGTTTATAAACTCATTATTTTATGCCTTATTTATTTACATCTGAATCAGTTTCTGAAGGACATCCTGATAAAGTGGCCGACCAGATCAGTGATGCGTTGATTGATAACTTTCTTGCTTTTGATGCGCAATCGAAAGTGGCTTGTGAAACATTGGTTACCACCGGACAGGTTGTATTGGCTGGTGAAGTAAAATCGAAAGCTTACCTGGATGTACAGGAAATTGCACGTGGTGTAATTAAAAAGATCGGCTATACAAAAAGCGAGTATATGTTCGAAGCAAACTCATGTGGTGTGTTAAGTGCCATTCATGAGCAAAGTGCTGATATTAATCAAGGTGTTGACCGCAAGAAGAAAGAAGAACAAGGTGCGGGTGACCAGGGTATGATGTTTGGTTATGCAAGCAACGAAACTGAGCACTACATGCCATTGGCATTGGATCTTGCACACAACCTGTTAATTGAATTAGCAGCTATCCGTCGTGAGAAGAATTCGAAAATGCCTTACCTGCGTCCCGATGCAAAAAGCCAGGTAACATTGGAATATGATGATAACAACCGCCCTGTTCGTATTGACGCAATTGTAATTTCTACTCAGCACGATGATTTTGATGCGGAAGCAAAAATGCTGGCGAAGATCAAAGCTGATGTGATCAATATTCTGATCCCACGTATCAAATCAAAATACAAGAAGTACGCTAAGTTGTTCAACAACGATATTAAGTACCACATCAACCCAACAGGTAAGTTCGTAATTGGCGGACCACATGGCGATACTGGTTTAACCGGTCGTAAGATCATTGTTGATACGTATGGTGGTAAAGGTGCACACGGTGGTGGTGCGTTCAGCGGTAAAGATCCTTCTAAAGTAGATCGTTCTGCTGCTTATGCAACACGTCATATTGCAAAGAACCTTGTTGCTGCCGGTTTGTGCGATGAAGTACTGGTACAGGTTTCTTATGCTATTGGTGTGGCAAAACCAACTTCTATCAATGTAAATACTTATGGCACTGCAAAAGTTGAATTGAGCGATGGCCAAATTGCAAAGATCGTTGAAGGTATTTTTGATATGCGTCCTTACTTCATCGAGCAGCGTTTGAAATTGCGTAACCCTATTTACAGCGAAACTGCAGCTTACGGTCACATGGGTCGTGTTCCTGAAGTGGTTGAAAAAACATTCAAGAGCCCCGATGGTAAAGTGAAGAAAGTAAAAGTTGAACTGTTTACCTGGGAAAAATTAGATTACGTATCGAAAGTGAAAAAAGCTTTCGGTTTAAAATAACCCAAACAAAACCATCAATGTGGTTCAACCCATAAACCGAAAGGTTTGTGGGTTTCTTTTTTCTGTTTCTTTGCAAAGTGAAACAGTTCCGTCAAAAACAACAACGTCCGAAAAAATCATCATTGGTTATAGGTCGTATTGCCGTGCTTGAAGCATTGCAGGAAGGCAAGCAGCTCGATCGTATTTACATGCAGAGTAATTTGCGTGGCGATGTAGCCGATGAAATTCAAAAGCTGGCATATAAACAACAAGTGCCCATCAATAAAGTACCTGTTGAAAAGCTGAACAGTTTTAATGTAAATGATCATGAAGGTTTTGTTGCACAACTCTCGAAGATCCGTTACCAGGATCTGCAGCAGGTAATTGATTGGGTTGTTGAAAAGGGAGAAGTGCCCATGTTTGTTATTCTTGATGGTGTTACCGATGTCCGCAATATCGGCGGCATTGCACGAACAGCTTTGTGTTGTGGTGCACAAGCCATCATTATTCCCGATAAAGGAGTGGGGGCATTGAATGAAGATGCCATTCTTACCAGCGCAGGTGCATTGGAGCAAATTGCTGTTTGCCGTGTAAACAGTTTAATGAAAGCAGTGGATGATCTGCATCTCAACGGCATAAAAGTACTGGCCAGTGAAATGACGGCAAAGAAAAGCATTTACGATTGCGATTTTAAAGAGCCTTGCGCTATTGTAATGGGTGGAGAAGAAAAAGGTGTTTTTCCAGGCTTAATGAAGATCTGTGATGAAACGTTCAAAATACCGATGAAAGGAGATTTTGAAAGTTTAAATGTAGGTGTAGCAACGGCCATGATTTTATACGAAGCAATGAAGCAGAGAGGATAGTCTCAGTCTGCTTTCATTTCTTTTTGGTACAGCACTGACAGAATTTTGTGAACAAGAAATGGCGACAGCCTGTTTAATGTATTTAATAATTTTCCTATTCCTGAAAACACTACCGATACTTTTCTTGTTTCAATCATTTTGATGAGCTGTGCTGCAACAGTTGATTGAGCTGTTACTGTTATATTCTTTCGTTTAGGTTGTGGTACAAGTGAACCGGTTGAGTTAAGTACAGTTTTTGTTTCATCGTTTTCTGTAAAACTTACATAGGCAATTGCAGTGTGTACGTTGGTGCCGGTCAATTCTTTTTTCAGTGACTGAGTAAATGCAGTAAGCGCCATTTTGCTGCAGGAGTATGCTGCATAATTTCCAAGGCCGTGTATTGCAGCAATACTGCTGATAAAAAGAATACTTCCTTTTGATTGCTTTAATAAGGGTAGTGCAGCCTG
>JAACZX010000343.1 GCA_009996555.1 Chitinophagaceae bacterium
TTTTATATTCGGTTCAATAAACATTATCAATATTTTATGCCAAACTGTTTGTAACTTAACGGCAAATTTCCAATACCGCCAAAAGTAAGCACTATTCATGGAACGAATTGCTTCTCTTATTGAACAATTGCAACAGGCCCTGCAGCGAAATGCTGATGCAGCACAAATGCTGATACTCACCGATATGCTCAGAGCCGAATTAGAACAAACTTTACAGCAAAAGGAACAGCCTTCGGGTTCAAATCGTGTAGCAGTAGTATTGCCTGCTGCAAGAATGACTGTGCCTGTTGAAACCGTTGCTCCAGCTGCAACTACAACACCGGTAACAACTCCTAAGCTAACTCCTCCGGCAGTTGTGAAAGTGCAGGAAGAACCGGCAGAAAAAATTCTTGAAGTATTGCAGGTTGATGAGAAAGAAGTGGAAGCAGAATTGGAAGAGATAAGACTGAAAGCTGAGTTTGCTAAAAAAGTGGAAGCACAACAACACCAGAATAAACCTGTTTTGTTGTTTGATGAAGAGCCCGAAGTGCCAACATTAATTCATCAGCCCAATTATACTGAACCTAAAAAACAGACAGTCTCAGCAAAAGATGTAAATGAAACGGCAGGCAGTAAACAGTTGTCGTTAAACGATCAGCTGGGTGAACATAAAACAGAAGTTGGGCATAAACTGAATGAAGGATCGTCAATTAAAGATCTGAAGAAAGCCATCGGCATTAACGATCGTTTTGTATTCATCAACGAATTGTTCCGTGGCGATGAAGTGATGTATGAACGCAGCATTAAAACCATCAATAATTTTTCCATTTATCCCGAAGCGCAATACTGGATGGAGCGTGAGTTGAAAATTAAACTGGGATGGGACAATGATCGTCCTGCCACACAGGAGTTTTATGCGTTGGTGAAAAGACGTTTTTCCTGAAACCAGTTGAGAATGGTTGATGTAGCACCTGCATTTTCTTTCACATAATTTTCTGCAATTGAACCGGCTGATGAACTATTCATCTGCTGCATAACATCTGTTAACTCGGCAGCATTTGTTACTGTGAAACTTGCTCCCAGTTTTTTCAAATCAACACTTTCTTTAAACTTTTCAAAATTCGGTCCGGTTATAACAGGCTTGCCATAAACAGCAGCTTCTAAAATATTGTGATGGCCGCTTTTGTTGAAACCGCCGCCCACATAGCAAACAGTAGCATATTTATACAGACGTGAGAGATAGCCAATGTTGTCGATGATTAAAACCCGGTGAGTAGTGAGTGGTGAGTGGTGAGTGGTGAGTTCGGAAAACGTTACAGCGTTTGCAAATAATTCTTTAAGTCGATTGATATTTTCAGCTTTGATTTCATGGGGTGCAATAATAAGTTTGTATTGCTCATTATTCTTCATCCAACCTGCAATTGTCGTTTCATCTTCGGCCCAGGTGCTGCCCGCAACCATTACTGGTTCTGTTCCGCAAAAAGCATCCACAATTTCAACAGGTTTCCATTGTGCAGCTGCGGTAATAACTCTATCGAATCTTGTATCACCGGCAACGGTTGTTTTATCGCCCAAACCAATTCCATCTAACAATTTTTTCGAATCAGCATTTTGTACGAACAGATGGGAAAAGCATTGTAGCATGTTTCGGTTAAAACCGCCCCACCATTGAAAAAAGGGTTGCGATGAGCGGAAAATACCTGACACCAAAATAGTTTCAATCTTTCGGTTCTTCAGCTCGTTTAAATAGTAATGCCAGAATTCATACTTCACAAAAATGGCCAGCTTCGGTTGTGCCATTTCAATGAAATCTTTTGCATTTGCAGCGCTATCCATCGGCAGATACATTACATAGTCGGCCCCCATGTAGTTCTTTCTTATCTCATAACCGGAAGGGGAGAAGAAGGTTAAAAGAATTTTGGCATTTGGATATTGGGTTTTGATTTCTTCTAAAATCGGTCTTCCTTGCTCAAACTCACCAAGCGAGGCACAATGCATCCAAACTGCCTTATCGCCCGGCTGTGGCTGCCGGTTTTGCCGCAGTTCCTGTTGCCAGTTTCTCCGTCCTTCAACCCATTTTTTAGCTTTTGGGTTGCGGATAGCAGCAAGCGAAACGGCCGATTGGTAAACGAGGCGGAATATGTTGTAAAAGAAGATCATGCGCCACAAATCTAAGCGGAAAGGAATTGGTGAGAAAAACTTAACGCTTTCGGCCTGTGTTTCAGAGGCTAAACCCCTTTTTTGCCGTACTTTCGCCACCGTTTAAACAAGCTTATTTATGCGACCTATACAGATGGTTGATCTTAAGCAGCAATACCTTGCAATTAAGCAGGAAGTGGATGCTGCTATTTTAGATGTACTCGACAGCTCAGCTTTTATTGGCGGCAAACCGGTTCAGGAACTGGCCGCTAACCTCAACGAATATCTTGGGGTAAAACATACCATTCCCTGTGCCAACGGAACCGATGCGCTGCAGATTGCCATGATGGCGCTGAACCTGCAACCGGGCGATGAAGTGATTACTGCTTCGTTTACCTACATTGCTACAGTTGAGGTAGTGGCTTTATTACGTTTGAAGCCTGTGTTTGTAGAAGTTGATCCAAAAACATTTTGCATTGATCCCGAAGCGATCCGTAAAGCGATCACCCCTAAAACAAAAGCCATTGTACCTGTCCATTTGTATGGACATGCAGCCAATATGGATGAGATCATGAAAATTGCTGCAGAACATAACCTGTATGTAATTGAAGATAATGCTCAGGCC
>JAACZX010000700.1 GCA_009996555.1 Chitinophagaceae bacterium
ACATTCCATTAATGGCGGGGTACGATAAAACCGTCATACCCATAAGCCACCAAAAGCCTGGATAATTTTTCAGTTTAAGCCACTCTGTTCTTAACAAATTAGACATAATATACTTGAATTGATAAGGTTAGTTATTGGTTAATTCGAAGAAACGTTCTTCCAGTCGTTTTTTCTTAATAGATAACTGCTGCAGCGTAATGCCTTTATTGAAGCAGAATTGATTCACCTCTTCAGGCTTAGCTGTTCCTTTTGGAAAATGCACATGCAGTGTTTGTTCGGCCATGTGTACTCTCGTTTGTCCGGGTATTGCAAGCAACACCGATTGCAGTTGCTGCATATCCGAAGCACTTACTTCCACCACATCTTCATCAACCAATACTTCATCAACCGAGCCGGAAGTAACCAGGGTACCTGTTTTTAAAATAGCTACATGTGTGCAAACTTTTTCTACCTCATCGAGCAGGTGGCTGGCCATGATAATCGTATGACCTTTCTTACTCAGCTCAATAATCAGTTCACGGATTTCCATGATACCTACAGGATCTAAACCGTTCGTTGGTTCATCGAGCACCAATATTTTCGGATCGCCCAGTAAAGCTGCTGCTATTGCCAACCGTTGTTTCATCCCTAAACTGTAAGAACTGAAACGACTGTTCCTGCGTTCAAACAATTTTACTTTTTGCAAAACTGCATCAATGCCTTCAGCATCACCACGACCGCTGATGCTGTTTGTGATCTTTAAGTTATTCCTTGCTGATAAATAATGATAAAAGTTAGGCGTTTCAAGCAACGAACCAATATGCTTCCGCAGATCAGGTGAGGCTGGTTTTCCAAACCAGGAATAATTGCCGCTGTCGGCATTCAGCACATCAAGGATAATACTCAGCATGGTTGTTTTGCCACTTCCGTTGGGGCCAAGAATACCGAACACTGCACCTTCCGGCACATTAAACGAAACGCCTTTGAGCGCCTGTATTTTTCCATACGATTTTTTGAGATCCTGCACCTGTAAAATGCTCATAGAAAGAATTGTGATGATAAATGATATTAAATGTAACAGTTTATTTTTCTGCGAGGTATTTATGATGATAAATACTGGTAAAATCTCCAAGAACGGCAAAGCCTTTTGCATTAAACTTCAGCTTGTGCAAACGCAACTGCTCAATATCATCCAATAATACTTTACGGTGTTTGGGATCGAGTGTGCCGCCAACCGAACCCGGCTCAGCATCAGGATTGTACTGAAACCAGGGATCGCACAATGTACCACGGGGGTACATAATGCCCGGCACTCCCTGCCCACGCACATCCAGTTGCTTTGGATGATCAAGGCCAATCATGTGCCCAAATTCATGAGCAGCAGTTGTTCCTGTTTGCAACAGGTTAGCCAATTTAAAATAGCCTGTATTGCTACCTATGCCATCAACAAACGAAATATCAAAAGGCGAAACTTCTTCCACACGGAAATAGTACAACTTCGGATCAGCATTAGCAGCCACTTCTTCCGGTTGAATATGCGGTGTGTAAAACGATTGTATATCGAAGAATAGTTTATATGCTTCATCCCCGATGGGAACAAAAACCTGGGGTTGGTTCCAATGGCTGGCAATATCATCTGCTACCTGCTTCGATAGTTGTTCACTTGCAGCATCGCCATACAAATGAATATGCGAATGAATAACAAGTAGACGGGACGATTGTATAAGTTGTGCAAGTGCCATTAGAAAAAAATCAGATGAAAGCTAATGAAAAAGCCGGTTGTTTTTATTTCCGATTGAAAACACCGGTATCAACAGTGCGGTATTGCGGCCTTGCAACAACTGAATCGGAATGCCTGCTCGTTATTGAGTCAATAAGCTTTTGATAATTGCTGTCCATCATCCATTTATTCTGATCGTTGACGATCTGAATACGGTTAAAATCGGGCTGCTTATTTGAATTACACGATCCCGAAGTAAGAACACGTACGATTGCAAAAATGACCCACCCTATCCAGAAATAATTTCCCCAACCACCGCCACCACCGGAAGATACTCCTGAATATGCTGCATGATTTGAAACAATAATACTCCTGATGGACTCGGGCATATCAGTAAGTGAAACCAACTGTTCACTCATTTTCCGGCAATCCCGTTTATTTGACTTTTGGATAGCTACTCCAATATTGATCAGGAAAGTGGCAATATCATTTTTTGCATCATAGAATTCATGTGGCAGATTATTGAGCAGTGTATACCAGTCGGTCTCTATCCAATGCAGGATCTTTGGCCGCATGATGCCATAATTCTCTTTCTGCACATTACGAAGCAGGCGAAGATTTTCATCAAGGAAAATCCGTAAAGGGCGAAATGCTTCCTCTCTTTCTGCAGGCTGCAGAAAATCTTCAAACGAAAGCAAACTGCCCATATCTGCCAGCCGGGCTTCAGCAATATAATTACGGGATAAATAATTGAAAGGTCCGGCAAAATAAGGTGAGAAAAATTCATCAAATGCCTTATTACCCGTGAAGGAGATCATTCTGCTTTCAAACAACGGAAGATCCATCAGGTTATCTTCCAGCAATTGAAGAACAGGTTTATTATTCCATATCTGTTTATGAAAAATAAACCGTTCAGAAAAATCAGGCAGTTCGATTTCTTCAAACACATCATGGCGGGTATAAGAATAGCCGTCTACTTCTATAAAGCCATCCTTTGCAATACTGAATTCAGCATGCAATTGCTTTTTCGCTCTTGATAAA
>JAACZX010000473.1 GCA_009996555.1 Chitinophagaceae bacterium
CAAGTCTTGCCATCGAAATTTTTGCCGACGCAATCTGTCCTTCGAGTTGTTCCATGACATCATTCACATAAGCAGATACAAACGGATTAATCAAGGCTTCGATTTCTTTTTCTGCTTTCAGGATGGTAAACAGTTTATCGTAATCAACCTGCATCAGTTCTATTACATGTGGCAGCGTACAGAATTCTCCATCATTATAGCGGCGCAGAAACCAGATGATGGCCGTCAAAAAATTGATCGGCGATTCCACAAAAAAATCACCTTGCCGTTTGATCCATTCCCGGTTCAATCCCATCAGGATTGTACGGGCAGATTCAGAGGCATCCGTGATGTCCAGCATATTTTCTTTGTCCAGCGGATTACAGCGATGCGTGCGTGAAAGGTCTTCAAAATTGATCACGTAGAATTTTGGAGGGACGGGATAACGGTGTTTGTATTTGAGATAATGATTGTACGCAATGATGGAAAGATCATCAAACTTAAAATCATACACGAACATCGAAAACCCTTTTTGTATATGCTGCGTGATCACATGACGGATGACAAAATAAGATTTGCCTGCTCCCGGAGAACCTAATACCAATAGAGATCGAAACGGATTGATGACATTGATCCAGCTTTTACGAACCTTTCCTTTCAAATGATATTGTGCAGGAAGGTTAATGGAGTATTCATTTTCAAGTAAGCGTTCTTCCTGCGGGAAGCTTTCATTTTCCTTATTGAAAATATCGTTGCTGTTCAGCTTTTGATGAATAATCCGTGATAACAAGGTAACGCCAGTCAACACCATGATAAATCCTGTTACAGTCAGGAACATATAAACCACTGCAATAGTTGTAATGGCAAATGGAATAAACAAACTGAAGTAACTGCCAAAGTAAACCAGCAGACCAGGCATAACATAGGCAAATGCAGTTTTGTGATTCAGTTTCTCCTCTTTCTTTCCCTTCGCACCGATCAGTGAAATAATCAGTAGCCCCAGCGCAATCAACTTAGCCGTATTAAACTTCCCGAACAAGCCGGTATTACCAACATTAACCAGCAATCGATCAGACAGTTCTGCTGTCAGTTCCCACTCGTCAAATGCTTTATAGCAATAGAAATAAAAATGCAGGCCTAATACAACAAGACTCATCAGTCGTGTCATGTCTAAAATCTTCCGCAGCCCCTGTTCATTCTCTCCTGTATGCATGACTTATAGATTTATTCTTTTTTTCTTCTTCCCACGTTTTCTTTTCTTCAGTTGCCATGGAACATAATCCGGCATTCCTGCAGTTGACCGATCTGCTTCAGACAAGACTATTTCAGGATACTTCGAACCGGAAGGCGTTGTTTCCTGCGCAACCTCTTTCACCTGCCGGGTGTTTTTCTTTTCACCAGCAACAGCCACCCCACCCGGCAAACTGATTGCAGGAACAACCCGCTTGAGAATTGCGTTTGCACTGTATCCCTTTCCGATATCACTGCCATTGAATACACATTTTGTTTTGTGATCGACATAGGTCATCCCGTAAATCAACCCTTCTTTATTCTGCCGCAACACCATTGTGATATTTTCTCTGCCCAGAGCTTTGGTCAGTTGTTCTAACCCAACAGTCGATTTTTCCAACAAGGCAAAATCAATCGCCGATTTTATTCGCTTAGCAAACGGTTGTTTCAGTTTCTCATTTTCAGTAAAGCGATGCTCCAGGTTTTTCAATGTTGGCTTCATGTAAAAAGAACTTGCCTTTAATGGCGGGCTAATGGACGTTCCGCTCTCATCAATCACACGGTAAACGAGCCCCCTTTTTTCAAACATCAACGAATCTTTTTCTCCCCGGTCAGCCTGCACATGGTAGAGCTTCAGTATTGCATTGAGTTCAGCCAACGAACTATACTTATAATCATTCACCACTAAACCTAACACGTTACTGATTGCTCTTTTAGTAGATGCTTTTCCATACGCTACTTTCTGCGCTGAAACAGGAACCAGTTTTATACGATCATCCATCTTTTTCTCCTGTGCCTTCACTAATCCAAATTCGTTTTCTATTTCTACCCTTGCTTTCTCCGATTGATTACGCCCGATATTATGCATCGATAACCTGTTTCCATCATGTTGAATATTTGTACTGACAATATGGATATGCGGATGACCGGCATCATGATGCCGATAGACCAGGTAAGGCTGTTCACCGAATCCAATTTTATCCATGTACGTTTTTGCAATCGTTGTTAACGCATCATTGGATAGCTTCTCAGTTACATCGAAATTGAGCGATACATGTAGTGTGTTAGTAGTAGCTCGTTCATTCAAGGAAGTAAAGCGCTCAAAGTGTTTTGTTTTATCTGAAAAACTTAACTGTGATGCATCTTTTAAAAAGTTCTGCGCCAGCAATAGTTCAGCCTCCTTTTCACGCACTTTATGCTCGTTATAATTGAGCACTTTGGAGAGGCTTTTACTGGTATTTATTCTTGCAACCATTTGTCTGACAATTGCGCAATTTTCAAATTGATTTCTGAGGTCTTTTCCATGAACAATTCACGCTGTTTTTCAGCCACTGCTGTCCATGCTATGATTTCTCCAATTCTGTCCATTGTATGAAGTCTTTTCAGCGATTGGTTAAAGTTGTTGCCAATCGCAGAAAGCTCATTTTTCAGTGAGATAAATAACACAAGCATGTCATCCACAGATTGGTCATGTGTATAAACCGTCACCGGTTTTTCCAGCAACACGTAACGGATATACTCACTCAGCTTTCGCTTGGTGGTTGTCCTGAAAGACCGCATGATCTTCTCAAATTCTGCATCTGCAAAACGAACGGTTACTTTCCGTGTGCGGTTTATTTTATCCTTTCTCTTCATATTCATTCTCACTTTTAATCATCAACCGATACGACTCCGGAGTAAAAGTCAAACCGTTTGTCGGACAAACGTACATCTTTGCCATGCCTGCAGACGGGCATTAAGCTGCATTGAAATAGAGTAGTCAATGTTCCGCTGTTTTTTTTCATTCTCTCGGTAATCCAGTCCCATTCGATCCATTTATTGAAATTTCCGCAAACCTGTTTTTTGAGATTTGCCGATGTTCTGCATCCATTCATTCAAATCTTTATAGCCTGCGTAAAGGCCACTTTCATCCCGGTAACACTGACTCCATGTTAGTGCAGATCGTGTACAATTTTGCCCTGTTTTATCCCGGTCAAGGAATAAATAAATGCGTTCATGCTGCTCCATCAATGTCCTGCTTTTTTCAAAAAAGGAAGTTGAGTTCAGGATCAAGAAATTTAAATGAGAAGACGGCTGACCTTTGTGTATCGTTTGATGCGAAAGGAAGTCAAAGAATCCTTCAAAAACAGCCAGTTCCTGACTACCGTTATTGATAATTGTCACCGCCTTGGGAGCAACACATCCTTTGTACCATGGATTACGCAATTCAAACCCACCGTGGCCGTTCTTAAAACTAATAGCGGTGTACATTTTTCTGTTGCCTGAAAAATGTACTTCACGGCAATATTTTTTTGCTACTGATTCTGCTATCCGGCGCTGCTTCAGATACCGCAAAAGGCTCAGCGATGAAATCGCTTTTTCGGAATGGATCAGTATAGCCGATTCCTCTGGCTCGCTGGCAGGTAAACCCTGGTTTTGCGGGTGAAAAGAAAGATGGCCATTTAATCTATCCAGCAATTCATTCACAGAACAGTTGTAGTATAAGATCCCGAAATCAATCAGCGTTCCACCCTGGCCTGTGCCGTGATCATACCACAGATTCTTTTTGCGGTTCACTTTGAAAGAAGCTGTCCGTTCCTTTCGCAATGGTGAACGATACCAATGGTCATCCTTTCTTATTCTATCAGCCGTATAACCCAAGGAGCAGAGGTAATCAACCATGTCCATTTGCTTAGCCTGTTCACAGGAGAGCTTGTTTTCTCTGACATTCATACATCACAATTTTCAATTTCACAATCAGATAAGACTGCAAATTAAACACTGCATCTCACCGAATCTATCCACTGTAAATTTGATAGAGGATGAAACGAAATACGTAATCTATTTTTGAAACGTGTACATGTTTTGTGAACAAGAAACGTTAAAACAATGATTGCAAAAAACGATGTGGCCAAAGTGTATGATACAATTCTCAGTATCCCGGGCATGAATGATGAAATGAAAATCAGTTTAAAAATTTCCAGAAAAAATTTACTTCTATTGAACAAACTGATTGAAAGAGGTCTGAACGGCAAAGAAAGCAATGATCAGTCAATAAGTGTATTAGATACCGTTCCAAAAGAAACGCTGTTGGAACTTTCAAACATTTCTGCAGAATTGCTTGATAAGGCAGGGTTGACAGAAATGAATGAGAAGCTAAAAGCCTTTTGAACGTTACTTTAAAACAGACAGAAAAGTAAATTACCTTTAAGCAATGGAACCTTTGTCAAATCACCTTGTACTTAAACGTTTCGAAGTAAATTTTAAAGGCAGATTACTCCCTGTCCAATTGATTCGACTGCAGCCTTTTTATGCGCCGCAATATTATTTCTTAGTAACTGTTGATGATCAACAAATCATGATAACACGTACCTATCTGAAGGATAAACCGTTTTGGATTGGCGGAGGAGTAATGAGCGTTGAAGATATCCAAATGTTAGGCCCCGAAATTGAAAAGCAACTTGGCAATCCCTTACCACCTTGTGAAAGTAATAACCCCTTTGAGTACGAAGGTGATCTCCAAATCAACGTGGAAAAGATCATGCTGGGAGAACTGCTGATTGAAAAAGCGAAGGCTCCTTATTCAGCAGACCTGTATTACCGGATCCATACGTCT
Organism: Chitinophagaceae bacterium; assembly: GCA_009996555.1. Classification (GTDB taxonomy): domain Bacteria; phylum Bacteroidota; class Bacteroidia; order Chitinophagales; family Chitinophagaceae; genus Lacibacter. Next base: position 4,805 of record JAACZX010000473.1, read on the forward strand.
AATGTAATGATAGAAGTAGCAAAATTTTTTGATAACGATGGCGGCATCTGGGTTTTAAGTAAACCATCACTTGGAAGAGAACAGTTTAACATGTTCACTGAGTTGATCGATTTGTATGAAGAAAGCCGGAGAACAATCCCGTGAAACAGTTACAAACGAATCATAACAACAGCTTACTTCTCCATATACAACATGGATAAAAAAAGGGGCTATAGAAGCCCCTCATCTGCAAAGCTGAAATAACCTTCACTGGAAACGATCACATGATCCAGCACTGAGATATCTAAAAACCTTCCGGCATTCTTTATCTTCTGCGTCAGTTCTTCATCTGCCCTGCTGGGTTTCAGATTACAGGAAGGATGATTGTGAGAAATAATAATGCCGACAGCATTGGCTTTTAAAGCAGCCACAAAAATCAGTCGTGGATCAGCCACCGTGCCGGTTACGCCTCCGGAAGAAATATCAATGATCCCTAAAACACGATTGGCACGGTTCAATAATAATACCTTGAATTGTTCCACCAGATCAATCTTACTTTCATTCCAGTGATGCAACAACAAATCAGCCGCATCTTTTGATGATTTGATCATTGGTCTTTCTGAGGCCTTTACTTTTGACCTGTAAACCAGTTCTACTTCTGCCACTTTTTGCCATGCCGGTGAAGTCATTTCCTTTTCCATAATTCAATGTTTTTAAGATTTGAAAATTGATTATGGAACCATACCCGGCTCTGGAGTGCATCAGCGCAAGGAGGATGCGGAATAAATGATGGCCTCGTGTGCCGGAATTGTGTTTATGCCGAACTCCTTGACAGCGATTGCAAACCGGAGCCGAACTTCGAGGAATATGATCATTTAAATCTCAGCTTCAGATATCATACTATTATTGATAGTTATGGATGATAACAATTACTATTTTGCCTTAGCACCGTCCATCGTAACAACAGACTTTATTTTTAAAGGTGCTTCAACTCCCTGCATCTTCACGGTGCCTTTCAAATCAGCAGATAGTTTTGCTGATAACAGCATGCCGGTTTTCAACTCGAGAACATATTCACCTGTTTGTTCGCCTTTGATGTCTGCTGTATTTTGTGCAGACATGTCTGTTTCCTTTTCTGAAGCAATTACAGCTACAGATTCTATGAAAATTTTCTCTTCGGTTATCGCTTTCACAAAATAAGTTGTTGTCGTCTTCAAGTTAAATTCACCTTGTTGTGTGTGGGTAATTGTCCATTTCTCTCTAAGATGAACACTTGAATCAGGGAAAATCCTGAAGAACTGATCAACATTTTGTCTCACCATATTTGCTTCAATTGTTTTATCCCATAATTCTCTTGCAATACGAGTTTCCTCTATACTCTTAAATTGTATCTGTCTGAATACCCGATCTCCCGCCTCGCTAAAACCTTGTATATTTTTAACCATGCCATTAGGTTTTAACTGTACATCAAATGTTGACTCTTTCAGCCCCCCCAGCATTTTCTCCAGCATATTCATACTGAAAGATGCATTATCTGCATCCAGTTCTGTTTCCTCCTTGTCTTTCTGAATGCGGAGCTTGATTTTCTCGTACTTCATGCTTAATACGAAATCACCCGCTGTATCTTTTGCAACGTTGTAACTGATCGACATGTCTGAGTGATTCTTACTTACGACTTCCTGATCATCAACAGTTATTTGCACATCCGTTTTATTGTTCACCGTATAACGGTAAACTGAGCCGGGCTCAGGATTCAGTAAGACATTAAAAGCCGGTCCTTCTTTCAAATAGCTTTCACTCTTTGTATTATCGGAAGGAACAAATCTGCAAGCTGCAAAAACAACGGTAATCAAAATGAACATTCTCACTTTCATATTGTATAATTTATTTGATCAATGTAACAGTTCCGCTCTTCTTTATTACATTTCCTTTGAAATCCGTGCCTGAAACAATCCACTGGTAAATACCCGGCATCTGACTTTCACCTTTAAAGCTGACATCCGTATCCTGCTCGCGCTGGTGCCGGTCGCCCTGGTCGGCTGCAACCACAAAGTCTTTTCCTGAAAAAATTACCTGCCCCCACCTGTTATAGACTTTAAAATAATTGAATGTCTTTATCCCTACAGGAACAGCCTTCAAAAAATCATTTAAGCCATCGTTATTCGGCGTAAATCCTGAGGGAACAAAAATTTCCGGTTTATCAAAAACAGTAATACGCACCGTGTCCATTGCCTTACAACCTTCAATGGTACTTGCTATTACACGGTAGGAAATGCTATTTGATAATACTGCAACAGGGTTTTGCAGGCGATTATTGTTTAAACCCGTTGCAGGTTGCCAGTCAAAATAAACAAAACCAGTACTATTGATGTCATGTACCAGTAACGGTAGCTGTTCTCCTTTAGCGACGGAAGTATCATTACCTGCAAATATTTTTGATGGTGGTTTTACCGTAACAGTTACTGATGCATTGTTTAGTGAAGAACAACCGAGAAGATCGGTTACTTTCAGCTGGTAAGTCGTGGTAGTGGTTGGATTATTGACAGCCACAATGTTGCCTTGGGAATTTTCCAGAAAGCGACCAGGGCTCCAATAGTACTCATTACCACCTTCTCCAATCAAGACAGCATTTTGTCCATAACAAATCGTTGTGTCTTTTTTTGCAATTGCCACAGGTGCAGAATTTACTTTCACTTCAACAGAATCGGTTGCCTTACAAATACCTTTCGTTACTTCTACATAATATTTCGTTGTGGCCAATGGAGAAGCAAGAGGATTCTGTAGTGAAGCATTGTTCAATGAGGTTGCAGGAGTCCAGCTAAACTGTGTACCATTTGATGCCGCAATTAATTGCACTGAACTTCCCTCGCAAACAGTTTTATCTTTTTCAGTATTTACATACAACTCGCTTATGAGTTCTACCTTGGCAGAGATCATGCTCGTGCAGCCATTTGCGTCTGTTACTGCCAGTTGATACGTTCCTTCCGAAAGCCCGCTGAACACATTGCTGTTTACGAAATTTCCGGCATTGATACGATAGGTATAAGGTGCTTTACCACCTGAAGCCAGTACTTCAAGTTTACCGTTATTATTGACACAAGAGGCAGCAGTTGCTTTCACTGACAATACCGGCCCCGGTGTGTTTAGTATTGTAACCGGCAGCACAAATTCTGTCTGCAAGGCATCACGAACAATGATCGTATAACTGCCTTGTTTTAACCCACTGAATGTATTTGATGATTGAAAATTATTATTATCAATCGAATAGGTGTAAGGTGCTGTGCCGTTATCCGCCTGGATTGTAACAGAACCGTTCCCATATCCACAGGTTTCATTTGTAATAGCGGCCGCCGTTGCAACAATACAACTTTTCGCAACTGATATGTTTACTTTGGTTTTAATACCGACAGTATCACGAACGGTAATGGTATAATCCCCAGCCTGCAAATTACTAAACTGATTTGATGGTTGATAACTGATGCCATCAAGTGAATACTGATAGGGTCCATAACCGGGACTTACTGTTATTGTTATAATCCCATTTTTTTGATCACATATTTCCTGCCGGGATGTTACCATTATTGAAGGGCATCGGGCAGAAATTGTAAACGATTTACTGTTAACACAACCATTTTTATCTTTCACAAAAGCTGTGATGAGTGAGTCAGCTCTCACATTATCCAGTGTTATAATTGCGGAATACTGAACACCGTCAAAACTGTATAAATAAGGTGCGGTTCCACCTGTTACTCCCAATGTAACCTTTGCATCGCTTTTTACGCAGGAAGCTGGTACAGTATCAAGTTGCAACAACGGAGAAGTTACTGCATTGATCTGTACGGTTTGTCGAACCACTTTATTTGCGGCATCTTTTACAGCCAGGTTAAAGCTCCCAGGGCTAAGATTATTAAACGTATTTCCTGTCACGAAATTTAGTCCGTCCTTAGAAAATAAATAGGGCTCTACCCCATTACTGGCATTAATTTTTACAGCTCCATTGCTCGCTCCACATGTAGCATCAGTTAGCTCAACCTGCATTTGTAAACAACTGTAGAGCACTGTTACCTTTGTTGTACCGGTGAAGCCCAGATCATCCCTGATTGTAACAGTATAAGTTCCTTTCTGCAAGCCCGTAAAGTCAGGGGATGTTTGAAAATTGATTCCGTCAATGGAATACTTGTAAGGCTCTGTTCCCCGAAAACCACCAGCGGTGATAGAGCCGTCATTACCTGCACAACTTTCAGCAGATGTTACAGCGTTCACAATCGGGCATTTATCAAACACAGTAGCTTTAAGTGAACTCTTTACTCCGTTATCATCTTTTACTGTGATTGAATAATTTCCCGGCGTTAAATTCGAAAAGATATTGCTCGCCTGGTAATTGATGCCATCAATACTGTACTGATAAGGTTGCTTGCCCTGCGCAGCGATTATTTCCAGTTCACCATTACTTCCAAAACATGATGCGGATACAGCCACATATTCAATATACAAAGAACAAAACTCTCCCTTATTAAAACCCCACATCACTACTTCTCCATTTGCTTTTTTTATATAGTACTGGTACACTCCTGGCCCCAGATTGGAAAAATTTCCGTCGGACTGGTAGTTCACTCCATCCAAAGAATACTGATAAGGTCCGTTATTGCCATGCATTGTCAGCGAGGCTTTCGAATTATTCCCACATGCATAACCATTCGTTCCTCCGGCCAATCCATTATCAAGACATGCATATATTGCGGTAAACGTACTGAATGAAGTATAAATCCCAATACATCCATTGGCATCCTTTACAAAAAAATCATAAATACCCTGGTATAAATTTGAAAACGTGTTGCTGGTTTGCCAGTTAATACGATCCATGCTGTACATATATGGAGGAGTACCGCCTGTTACCTTTAAACTCATCGAACCATCTTTCACATTACACTTGCTGGGAACTTTAATTGTTTCAGGCAAAACTTTCACTGGTCCCGGACTAATATCCGTTAAGGTAACAACTTGTTCACCAGTCAACCCATTTGCATCCGGTACACGCATTAAAAACGTACCTGCAATAGCAACTGGGAAATTACCCGTTTGCTGTGTGTAAGAACTGTATTGATCAACCTTTGTATAAGTGTACGGCGGGGTTCCATTTGTTGCTTCCACAACAATGCTTCCACTGGCGTAACCGCAGGTTGGTTGGGTAGTGGTGATATTTAAAACGATTGAGGAGTTTGTGACGAATCGTTCTAAATTGAAGTTCTTCCAATTTTTTTCTTCAGAAGACGATAATGGATCCCAAAAAAAATATTGTGTTGGCCCGTCTTGATGAGTCAACGTATCAAATATTGTAATCTTTCCTGGAAAAATAAATTTGCCATTTATTTCATAATAGGCCTGTACGCCTTTGCTTTGCTTGTAAGATTGAGCTATGCCAATTTTAAAGCATAGAAATGTTAATAGGAATGATAAAGGTAATATCTTCAAATAACACATACATGATCATTGCCATTGTAAAAAGATCAATCTAACTCTTTTATATATTCTTTTTCCAAAATAGGTGGCTTAAATTACCTACCTAGAGGATATAGAAAATGTACATACATTTTTTGTTTCAACAATTGCACTCTGGTCTTTAGAGTATACTTTAAGTGTTATTCGAAAAGTAGATGTCTTTAGCCTCACTATCATCTCCTGGTCAATTTTATCGACTTCGTATTTGAATTTTTTTCTCTTCTTATGCAAAATTTTTTGTGGTTTTAATCCCATAGTATTTTCGGTAAATATGTCTGAATCAAATTCCTGCCAGACTTTATTAGTATCTAAGCATTCAATACTAAATATGACATATTTTGATTTTGTACAATTATTGAGTACCTCAAAATCTATAATGCTGTTTCTTTGTACGTTTTTTTTATCGTTTTTACATGTTAA
>JAACZX010000701.1 GCA_009996555.1 Chitinophagaceae bacterium
ATTGATTCACAAATGATTTTACTTCAGATTTTAAACGGAGAATATCATGTATCTCATCCCGTAGTTTTCCTTCGCCCACACCATGTATAATAATGAGTGTAGGCTGCATGTGCAGCACAGCAAGCTCATAATACTTTTCAAACTCTTTTAATTGTGCTGTAAGGATTTCGAAATTGCTCAAATGCTTCCAATTGTTACTGATCTTTTCAATATGCAGATCAACAACAGTTCGTGCCGGTGGAATGTGCTGACGGGCTTCTTTTGCATTATACACTTTAAAACCTGCTGCAGTAAGTTTATGAAGGTCAGTTTTTTCAGTATGTACCTTATCAGGATATGACTCCATAAGCAGATAGCTGAAACTTGCTTCCTGCTTTTGCAGCATTTCTTCGATCCGCTGAAACATTTGTTTTGCTTTGATCTTTACTGATGCTTCAAAATGATCTGCTTTCTTTTTATCGGGTGTTGAAAGACTGAATTCAAAATCAAACTTTGGAGCATCATTGAGCTTTTCAAAGGCAACATCATGAATATAAAAATCGTTGAACGGAAGAATTTCATTCCTTAAGTTAAACTCACTTTCACCTGTAAGCAGCAGATGATAATTGAACTGAAAAGCAGTATCAGTATTATTCAGCAGGTAAATACGAAAGTACTCCACCACATCATCATCAAAAATATCCTTATCAAATACAGGCAGAAAGGATACCCACACCCCATCACCCACATTGTACTTCTTTACAGCATTTACTTTTTCTTTTTTCACATCATCCACATACTTCTTTTGCTTTGGCGGCGGAGCCTTCTTCTCAGTAAAACGTTTGAAATACGGAAAGTCGATCTGGTCGGTGTACACAGGAAACTCCACACCACCCACATCAACAGTTACCATTTTCTTATTAATGATACCAACAACTTCGCCTTCTTCATTTGAATGCAGCAATAACACTTTATCTCCTACCTGAAACTTCATAATGCTTATTTACGCTGCAAAAATAACCCCGGCTAACAAATCCTGCTCAAACAAATGTTGAAGAATCTGCTGCCGGGGTAATCACACCACACTGGAACCATTAACCCCACTTATGTTTATGGGGTCGTTCATCAGGATTTTTCCGCATCCATTCATCCACACTCAGCTTTCCGCTGCCTTCCACTACAAAGAATACGAGCAAAACCAGAATAAGAACAGAAAACCATAATTCGGAATGTGGTTCAAAAATGCCGCCCGATATATTCACAAAAATGATAGCGCCTAACAGCACCGGTATCTGCACCAGGCAGGCAAGTCTTGTAAGCAAACCAAAAGCTACCAGCAAACCACCCACCAAATGTGCAAACACAACATAGTGAGCAAGTAAGCCTGCAGACAATGAACCCAGAAAACCACTATTATTAATCAGGTCAACAAGCGGCTGCATATTGTTAATGAACTGGCCGCCTTTAATGGTAAGAATGATACCCAAAGCAATACGGATAAAATCAATCCATTTAGGGTGATGAGCATCGCCCCATTTTTCCATGCGTTGTACAAAATTCATAATGGCAAAATTTAAATGTGAAAGAAGCTATGTAAAAGTTACAACGCTTTTCCGGCTTTTGCAAGCCGAATTCTGCACAATTAAACGCCTGCTTTATTTGATCTTACGCCTGATATACTGACTGTAATCTTCTAACTGAATGGCATATTCGTCAACGATAAGCGGAGAAGTAAAAATAAAATCAGCTGTTGCCCTGTCACAAGCAGTGGGAATATTCCAGGTAACAGCCAGCCGAAGCAGGGCTTTTACATCCGGATCATGCGGCTGTGCCTCCATGGGATCCCAAAAGAAAATGAGTACATCAATTTTTCCTTCAGCAATCAATGCGCCTATTTGTTGATCGCCACCCAGCGGACCACTCAGCAGTTTTGTTACAGGATGATCAAGTTTTTCTTCCAGCATTTTTCCTGTGGTACCCGTAGCATACAACTCATGCTGTGCCAATGCTGTGCGGTTGAAATAAGCCCAGTCAATCAGATCACTTTTTCGATGATCATGCGCCACTAACGCAATACGCTTCTGCGCTTTCATTGTTCTTGTTTTCATACTATGCCTGTTGCCCGTTTGCTAATTTGCTTTTACGGTAACCATAAAAGAAATAAATGATCAATCCTATTCCCATCCACACAAAAAACCAGAACCAGCTGTTCACCGGAATTTCAATCATTAAATACAAACAGCTTAACGCACCCAACACAGGAATAAGCGAATACTTTCGGATGAAAGTAAGAACTGATATTACAATCGCAATAATGATAAAGATCAGGAACAAGACTTCCTGGTGAGCTTCATGAAAGAGATTAGTGAATGATGCCGTTACACGTTCACGAAACAGGAAGATGAAAACGGCAACAATAACAGGAAGAATGAACTGTGCATTGATGTATGGTAGTTTAAATTTACCGGCACCTGTTTCTTTCAATTTGGGCAACAATAATACTCCAAGACAAACCAATACAAAGGCGAACAATGTTCCGATGCTTGTAAGATCTGTCATGATGGATGATGGTAAAAACATTGCCGGAATACCAACAAGAAAACCGGTTACAATTGTTGCGAACGCAGGTGTTTTGTATTTGGGATGAACATTGGCAAAACGCTTGGGCAATAATCCGTCACGGCTCATCGTCATCCAGATACGTGGCTGGCCCAACTGGAATACCAGCAACACACTTGTTGTTGCAACAACCGCACTGAT
>JAACZX010000702.1 GCA_009996555.1 Chitinophagaceae bacterium
GAACTGGAAGCATCTTTAGATGCTGAAGCCGTGATTGAGGCAGAAGACAAACGTGATGAACAGGAAGTAACTGTATTAACAGATGCTGTACTGGATGCGGAAGTGATTCTGGAGGCCGAAGCGGAATACGAAGCTGAACAACAGATAAAGGATGCTGAAACAGAATGGCAGGCCGAAATAATGATTGAAGCAGATGCGGAACGTGAGCTTGCAGATTTTGTAGAAAAAACCGATGCTGAACTGGCTGCAGATGCAATAATAAGTGCAGATATGGCAAAAGATGAATTGATGAAAAAAGATGAGCCGGCAGCAGTTGCTGATCAACAGCCTGTATTTACGTTTGAACCATTTCATACGGTTGATTACTTTGCTTCGCAGGGCATTAAACTCAGGGAAGAAAAACTGGGTAACGATGAATTGGGCAAGCAGGTAAAAAGCTTTACCCAATGGCTCCGCTCCATGAAAAAGATCTATGTTGAAGAGAAAAAACAACTCGATTCACAGGAAGAGCAGAAAGTGGTATCAAAAGCCACAAAAAGCAACGAACAGACCGATGTGATCACCGAAACCATGGCCGAAGTGCTGGCTAAACAGGGAAGAAATGCGCAAGCCATTGATTTGTACAGCAAATTAAGTTTGTTGCATCCCGAAAAAAGCGTTTATTTTGCTTCCCGCATTCAAGAATTAAAAAAATAAAAAATGACTTGGTTATTCATTATACTGGTAATTCTGGCCAGTGCTTTATTAGGATTTGTGGTGTTGGTACAAAACCCAAAAGGCGGTGGCCTCAGCGGTTCTGTTGCCGGTTTCAGCAACCAGTTTATGGGTGTTAAACAAACAACTGATGTGCTGGAAAAAGGTACCTGGCTGTTTGCAGCAATCATTGGTATCCTTTGTCTCGTTTCTTCTCTCTTTATTTCCAGCAGCACTGTTTCTTCAGGTTCTGGTAACTTAGAGAAAGCAACCAATCAGCCTGTGCAAACAGCGCCAGTTCAAAACACTACCCCTTCAGTTCCTGCGCCAGCACCGGCAAAGTAATTGATTAAAATAATTTTTGAAACCCCGACCATGCGTCGGGGTTTTTTGTTTTATTTTGAAACAGGTTGTGGCATAATAATTTCAGTAAAACCAATTCTGTTGAATAAAACCATATCTCTCTAAAATGAAAAAGTTCATTGGCTATAGTTTGCTTGTTCTTTTATTGTTTGCTTTATTTTTTGCGTGGAAAATTGTGGGAAGTGCCACTACCTTCAACGATTCAAAAAAATACCTTTACATCCATACCGGTGCTGCAAATGAAAAAGCGGTTATGCAAACCCTGCATGATTCGGGTTATGTAAAAAGTCCGGGCCTTTTTAACTGGCTTGCAACAAGGCTGGATGTGTGGGAAAAACTACGTCCGGGACGATATGAAATTGCAAAAGGATCATCGCTGTTAACATTGGTCCGCAAACTCCGTAACGGGTCACAATCACCCGTAAACCTTACGATCACAAAGCTGCGTACAAGAAAAGATTTTGCAGCACTGGTAGGCCGTAAGTTTGAAACCGACTCTGCCATGATGCTTCATTTCCTGCTGAGCAACGATTCATTAAAACAGTTTGAGCTTGATACCAACACTGTAATGACTGCTGTGTTTCCCAATACCTATTCCCTGCTTTGGAATTCTGAACCGCAGAAGATCTTCCGTAAGCTGAATGAGCAACGCAAAAAGTTCTGGACGGCGGAGCGGAAGCAAAAAGCAGCAGCACTTGGTTTAACAGCTGAACAGGTGCATACACTTGCTTCAATTGTAGAAGAGGAAACCATTAAGCATGATGAAAAGCCGGTTATTGCCAGTGTATATCTTAACCGCCTCAAAAAAAATATGAACCTCGGAGCCGATCCTACAGTAAAATTTGCGGTGGGTGATTTTAGTTTAAAGCGTATTCTGTTCGGGCACATCAATTCCACAGCATCTTCGCCCTATAACACTTATCGTAACAAAGGATTGCCTCCCGGCCCAATCTGCACACCAAGTGAAAAGACGATTGATGCAGTATTAAATGCTGCGCAAACAGATTATTTGTTTTTCTGCGCAAAGCCTAACGGCAACGGCTATCATGCATTTGCATCAAACGATATTGAACACGCAAAAAATGCCAAAGCTTACCAGCAATGGCTCGATAGTTTAAACATCAGGTAAAAAGAAATAGAGTATTTTAGGGCTTACATGAAGTTTGAAGAATTTATTTATCGCTTACCATTAATACGGATGCTCATCCGTATCAGCAAACGCTTTCGTCCTCTTGGGTTCGAAGGCATTTCACTGTATGAGGTAAGCCGGTTTTTTATTCAGCAGATACAGAAAGGCAGTTTAAACCAGCGTGCAGCAGCCATTTCGTTCAATTTTATTATGGCCCTGCCCCCTGCCTGTATTTTCCTGTTTTCATTAGTGCCTTTGTTTCCCATTGCCAACCAGTTTTATAACGAGGTGAATTCGTTTGTGAGAGAAATTACTCCGAATGAAGCCACACGTGATGCAGTTGAACATTTCCTTGCAGATTTTTTCAAGCGACCCAAAAACAGTTTGCTGTCCATTGGTTTTATTACTTCCATGTATTTTTCATCCAATGCAGTATTGGGGATCATTCACAGTTTTAATCAGTCAATACGTGAAACAGAAGTAAAGAACTTTTTTGCCTATCGCTGGAAAGCCATTCGCTTAACTTTTGTGATCATCCTCATTTTCATTGCCA
>JAACZX010000344.1 GCA_009996555.1 Chitinophagaceae bacterium
CACAATGTACCAGGTATTACATCATTAAAATGTTGTGATCAGCGGAAAAGATTATAACGAAGGATACAGAAGATAGCACGGAAACCATCTTTCCAGTTGATCTTCTTTCCTTCAGCATAAGTGCGGCCATAGTACGAAATGCCTACTTCGTAAATACGTATTTCCGGTTGACGGGAAATTTTTGCCGTTACTTCCGGTTCAAAGCCAAAACGTTTTTCTTTCAGGTCAATACGCTGAATGATCTCTCTGCGGAAAAGTTTGTAACAGGTTTCCATATCTGTAAGATTCAGATTGGTGAACATGTTTGATAAAGTGGTGAGTACTTTGTTACCGATGCTGTGCCAGAAGAACAAGATACGATGTGCATTACCTCCCATAAAACGTGAACCATACACCACATCTGCAAAACCATCAAGCACGGGCTTCAGTAATACATTGTATTCATGCGGATCATATTCCAGGTCAGCATCCTGTATTACAACCAGGTCACCCGTTGCTTTTTTAATACCTGTATGAAGCGCTGCTCCTTTGCCCTGGTTTACTTCATGATTATATAAAACGATCGGCAATGCAGACTGTTGCATATACCGTTCAATAGCAGCTTTGGTATCATCAGTACTGCAATCGTTCACCACGATCACTTCTTTTTCAATACCATTCAGCAACTGCACTTCTGTGATCTTATCAAGAATGCGGTGAATGGTCTTTGCTTCGTTAAAAGCAGGAATAACAATAGAAAGCTTCGTGATGGACTGTGTCATGAATTACCTGTTCCGGTTGTGGCTGCAAGTTTACGAATATTCGGCAAGAGCTATCTCTTTCTGCATACTATACTTTCGCTTCCCGTGGAAATGCAGGAGGATTGTTCATTTTATAAAACAACCTGCGTGCAATAAAGAAACAAACCAGCAGCACCACCATGCTGAAATAACCCAGCCAGTTATAATGCTGGATCTTTCCATCCGAACTGCCAATTACAATCATGCCTGCAATAAACGATGCCGAAGCTGTACCCAATTGCTGTACGCTACTGTTAAAGCTCATAAAACTGCCCCTGTGTTGCGGAGTAACCACATTGCTGATCATGGCCTGTGCAGCCACACTGCGGCCGGTTGCCAATACAAACCATATTCCAAACAAACCAAGCATCAATGCAATATGCACATGCGGCAGGTTGGTAATGATCCATACAAAAATCAACGAAAGCAATACTGATACAGAGAACACTTTCAGTTTACCATACTTGTCAGACAATTTGCCCAAGATATTTGCAGCAAAAAAGGAAGAAATACCTCCTACAAGGTAAATCATGGGTGTAACAGTTTTTGAATACCCGTTATTAAACTCCATGTATGGATTAATGAAGGGAATGATGAGGAAATGCCCCATCATCATCAAAAAAGAAAACAATAATGCCAACCGCTGAGTTGGGTTTTGTGCCACTACATACAACACTTCAAACCTGTTGCGGTCTTCTTCCTTTTCCCTGATATGATCACTCATTGATGGCAGCCACTTCAACACCAAAGGAATAATTACAATTCCTACAATGCCCACAAACAAAAAAGGTGCATGCCAGCTGATGATGTTAGCAAGGTATAATGAAAACGGAACACCAAATGTTGATGCCACAGCAAATGCACTCATAATTGCCCCCATGGCAACTCCTCTTCGCTCGTAAGGAAAAATATCAGCTACGATTGATAATACCTGTGCGCCGATTAAACCGCCAAACAAACCGGCAAGAATCCTTGCAGACAGTAACAACTCAAACGTGGGAGCAATGCCACAGGCAATGGTGCCAATTAAAAAACCTGTATAACCGTACAGTAACACTTTTTTTCGATCGTAATTGTTTACGAAAAAAGCAGCAGTAAAGCCAGACACGCCTGCTGTTAACGTATATGCACCAACTAAAAAAGTAAACTGCTGTGGCGAAATTTTGAAATAAGGCATCAGGTAATTACCCAGCGGCATCATGATCATAAAATCAAGGATGTGGGTAAAGTTGATGGACGCCAGCAGAATAATGATCAGCCTTTCATTTTTACTCATAAAAACATTGTCTTTAAATTCCGGGGTTGCAGCAGTAGAAGGCTTTCACGGAAGATGATGATGCGGTGCAGCTTCATTCCGGAGAAGCTGCAAATTTACATAAAGACGAATCAACAACAGGCACTCCTTTACAGCAACGGAAAAAACCAATGAACAACCGATTGACTGTTAGCTTTTCGCAAGCAGTTTAATACTTATCTTTAAACGCAATAATTACTTGTCATATGTCTGGTAACAATTACTCAAGAAGAAAATTTTTACAACAGGCCTTACTGGCCTCTGCAGCTGCAGCTGCTCCCGGTATTCTATTTGCCCATGGAAAAAGAAGTGCTGAAAAAGTAAACCTTGCCTGCATAGGTATTGGTAACCGTGGGGCCGAGATTATACAAGAACTGTATAAAACAGGACTTGCAAATATTGTAGCCCTTTGCGATGTGGATATGGAAGCACCGCATACACAAAAGATCATTGCACAGTTTCCAAACGTACCCCGTTTTAAAGACTTCCGGCAGATGTTTGATAAAATGGGCAACCAGATAGAAGCTGTTTCTATCGGCACTCCTGATTTTTCGCATTTCCCTATTACGATGATGGCGATTAATCTTGGTAAGCATGTGTATGTTGAAAAACCAATGGCTCGGACGTTCCAGGAAGTGGAACTGATGATGAAGGCGGCC
>JAACZX010000703.1 GCA_009996555.1 Chitinophagaceae bacterium
AATTTTCCAATAGCGTATTCCTTTTCATTCGTTGTTTCCAGTGCAAACCCAACCAGCCATTGGTCTGTTTTTTTTATCTGCCCCAATGAAGCCAGGATGTCCTTTGTTTTTTTTAATTCAACCCGGATAGTACCTTCCTGCTTTTTTATTTTTTCATTTGAAGGCTCTACAGGAGTATAATCAGCAACCGCTGCGGACATGATCGCCAGCTGACATTCTGGAAAGATGTTCATGCAGTGTTCATACATTTCAGCAGCGCTTTGCACCCTGATCAATTTTATTGAATGATTAGTTACCTGCTGCTGCGACGGACCTAAAACAAGTGTTACATCTGCACCACGGTTTGCAAGCTCTTCAGCAAGGGCAATTCCCATTTTTCCACTTGAATGATTGCCAATAAACCTCACCGGGTCAATTGCCTCGTAAGTGGGGCCTGCAGTTATCAATACCTGCTTGCCCTTAAAATCACTGCTGCTCAAAAAAAAAGCCTGCACAGTTTGCAAAATGCTTTCAGGTTCTGCCATTCTTCCTTCTCCAATTAATCCACTTGCTAATTCTCCTGCTTCAACCGGAATCAGTTTGTTACCATAAGACTGTAGCAACTGTAAATTCCTTTTTGTTGCCGGATGTTTCCACATGTCTTCATCCATGGCAGGTGCAATCATAACAGGGCATATTGCTGACAGATAAACAGCCAACAAAAGATTATCGCATAACCCATTGGCCATTTTTGCCAACGTATTGCAACTTAATGGAGCAATCAACATCAGATCTGCCCAACGGCCAAGCTCTACATGATTAGCCCAACTGTTCTCATCAAACAAGTCGGTAATAACATTATTCTTTGATAAAGTAGAAAGGACTAACGGCGATACAAAGTCTTTAGCAGAAGGCGTCATGATCACTTTTACCTCTGCACCGTCTTTTACCAGCAAACGCACAAGTAAAATTGATTTGTAAGCAGCTATACTGCCGGTAATTCCTAAGACAATCTTTTTCCCTTGTAAACTCATCTGCAAATGAAAATAGAGTAAAATATTCAATAAAAAAACAGCAATGGCGGCCTTTGTAAAGCCGCCATTTGAATGATGTTATTCCGAAAAAATTAAGAAAACAGATCGTTTTCTGCTCTGCGATGATATACTTTATCATCAACAAACTCCTGTGTTGCTAACAACGCCGGGTTTGGCATTCTTTCATAAGCTTTCGAAATTTCGATCTGCTCTTTATTTTCATGAATTTCTTCAAGACTATCAGTGTGGCTGGCAAACTCCTCCAGTTTGTTATGCAACTCTTCTTTCAAAGAGATATTGATCTGGTTGGCACGTTTGGCAATAACAGCAATTGATTCGTACAAGTTACCTGTTTTAGCCTTCAAGTCAGCCACGTTTTTGGTTTCAACAACATTGCTGGTATTGGCGCTAACTTTTCGTATCAGTCTGCTCATTTTTATTTGATTTTAAGTTATTCGATGATTGATTGAAATATTTTTCTGCGTCCTTCAAAAGTTTACTTTCAGGAAAACGATCTACAAAGTCATAATATTCTTCCACTACTTTCTCGTACCGTTCTTTTTGCTTTTCCTCAATGCTCATTTTAGCATACTCAAAATAAGACTTAATGATCATCAGCTTATATTCATCAGCTTTTTTCGATTCAGGATAGCTATTCAGCAAATTTGTGAATGTGATAGCTGCTGCCCGGTAAGATGCTACGTTATAATACAACTCAGCACTCTTATATTCTTTCAGCTCAAGCTTAGCATAACACTCGTCAATGATCTTTTTAGCATCTTCCGCTTTAGTTGATGCCGGATAATTGTTCAAGTGAGCCTGCATAAAGCCGATTGCCTTTTGTGTCGCCGATTGATCTAACTCCACACGTGGCGATTGTTTGTAATAACAGAAGGCACGCATGTAATCTACTTCGGCAGCACGCTGGCTTTTTGGAAATACCTCCAGGAATCCTTTAAAAAGATTCTCTGCATTCAGGTAATCCTTTTGATAAAACCCGCAGTATGCATATTTATAATAAAGATCTTCAAACCTCGGATCGTTCCTTAACAGAGGAAACAGGTCTTCGTAAATAATTTGTGCCTTGCTGTACTTCTTGTTGGCATAGTACTGCTCTGCCATTCCAAGCTTATATTCTACATCTTTACTCTTCAGGATCTTTGTAATAGTCTTTTTATTACAGCCTGCCAGAGAACCAAGCACAACCACGAAAAATACAAAACGGATAATCAAATTCATAAAAGCCAGCAAAGTTAAGATTTTCAGCCAAATTAGGGCTATCCTTTTTCTGAAAAGGGAAATAGCGGTTAATCTTTTCCTAAAGAAAAAGCCCCCCGGATACCGAGGGGCTTTGGTAAGCAATTAGTCTATATCAGTTTATTTCTTTTCTGCACGGAGTTCAACTACTGAAGGATCACCTTCATGACAGTCGTACTGAGCAACCACACGGTCAGCGCTGATACCTTGTACTTCAACGAGGTATTTAACGATAGCGTCAACACGCTTTTGACCTAATGCCTGACCTGATTTGCTCTTAGCAGCGCTACCGCAAACGATCAGTTTACATTCTGGGTTGCCACGGAGTGAAGATGCTACGCTACCAACCAGTGCTTTACCTTCTGCACTTAATGAACTTGAGTTACCTGCAAAGTTGATGCTTGGAAGATCAACCAGGTTACAAGCTGGAAGAGGGTCTCTTGGAGTTTTGCAGCACTCTGG
>JAACZX010000345.1 GCA_009996555.1 Chitinophagaceae bacterium
TGACCAAAACGCAAACCAACACCGGCAAAGGGCTGTGTATTCACCGTATTAATTCCTGCACGAAACAATAACTGCTTAACCAGCTCATACTGAAAAGCAGCGTTTACACCTGCCCGTTTGTTTTCTTCCTTCACTAATTCAGCACTGATAAAAAACCGATCGCTTACTTCATAACCGAGCCCTCCACGATAAACCGATGCAATTTTTTCTCCTGTTGTTTTGCTCAGTTCGCCACCAACAGGATTATACACGCTAAACCCTGTATGCAATTTTTCACTCAAATGCATTACAACACCTGCTTCAAAATGCAAAGCAGAAGCCGATGTATAAGCAGGGATACGCAAATTGTAATAATTGAATTTAGCACCCACATCCACCTTGCTCCCCAGCGAACGTGCATAGCCTAACCCAATTTGTGTTTCGTTATAATTACTGTATCCAAAATAATCGGCCTGCAAACCAAAAGCACCGGAATTGGTTTGAAAACCGGCAACTGCGGTGTATTGGCTAAACGCATTCAACAGGAAACGCCGTTCGCTGTACACACCGGCACCGGCTGCCTGTAAATTTGCCAAAGCAGCAGGATTAACAAGAAAAGAAAAAGCATCTGCTGCATTTTTGCTGTAAGCACCAAGCCCGGGGTAACTGCTCATGAGCGGCTGGCGCACAGTTTGTGCAGAAACAGATAAACAGCTGTAAAAGGAAAGCAGGAGTAAAAAATATCTCAATCAGTTAAGGTTTGAACTAAATTTAAGCGATTTCTGCTGTAGCAGAAAATAGATGTATTTAATTTTTTTAACTGCGTCACAAACAAGCGTCTGCTGTGTTATTTTTGCGCCATGCAAATACTCGACGGCAAACTGGCAGCCCAGGCCATTAAAGAAGACCTGAAGAAAAAAACAACAGCATTACAGGAGCAAGGCAAGCGATCGCCCCACCTTGCAGCTATTTTAGTGGGTACCGATGGTGCCAGTGAAACGTATGTGGCATCAAAAGTAAAAACCTGTGCCGAGATCGGGTTTGAATCAACATTAAAACGTTTTCCTGCCAGCATAAGTGAACAAGAACTACTGCGTGAAATTGAAGAGCTGAACAATAACTCAGATGTGGATGGTATTCTTGTGCAATTGCCATTGCCCAAACACATCAGCGATGATAAAGTGATCAACGCCATTGATCCTTCAAAAGATGTGGATGGTTTTCACCCGGTGAGTGTAGGTAATATGGTGAGCGGCACACCCACTTTTATTCCCGCCACACCTTATGGAATTCTTTTGTTGCTGGAACATTTTAAAGTTGAAACAAAGGGGAAACATGCCGTTGTAATTGGCCGCAGCCATATTGTTGGTACACCAATGAGCATATTGTTGAGCCGCAAAGCATACCCCGGCAACTGCACTGTTACGATCTGTCATTCTGCTACCACAAACCTCAAAGAACTTTGCTTACAAGGCGATATTATTGTTGCAGCCTTAGGGCAGGCAGAATTTTTAACTGCTGATATGGTGAAAGAAGGCGCAGTAATTGTTGACGTTGGTATTACACGTGTTGCCGATGCAAGCAAGAAAAGCGGGTTTGCATTGAAAGGTGATGTAAAGTTTGATGAAGTAGCCCCAAAAAGCAGCGCCATTACTCCAGTGCCCGGTGGTGTTGGACCGATGACGATTGCGGGTTTGCTGATGAATACCTACAATGCTTACATGAAGAAGCAATAAGCCTTCGTTATCTTTGCATTTCATGAATGAATTATTAATTGAAACATCACAACAGGTATTACCTGTTATGGAATCGTTTTACACCTTACAGGGCGAAGGATTCCACCAGGGGCGTGCGGCCTATTTTATCCGCTTAGGCGGATGTGATGTGGGTTGTGTTTGGTGCGATGTAAAAGAGAGCTGGGATGCAAGTAAGCATCCAGGTTATAGTATCGATGCCATCGTAAATAAACTTCATGCTGAAACAGGAATTGGGAATTTGGAATTGGGCAGCCACGTTCAACCCCGTCCGACCTGGTCATCCGGGCGGGCTTCAACCTTAAACTTTAAACCTATAGTGGTTGTTACTGGCGGCGAACCGTTGATGCATGATCTTACACAACTTACCAAGGCTATTCATGCCGCTGGTTTTGAAACCAATATCGAAACATCTGGTTCATCGCCATTAAGCGGTGAGTGGGACTGGATCTGTCTTTCACCCAAAAAATTCAAAGCACCGCTTCCTGAAGTTGTGCCACATGCCAACGAATTAAAGGTTGTGATCTTTCATAAAACTGATTTCGAGTGGGCTGAACAATATGCAGCACTCGTTTCACCCAACTGTAAACTGTATCTGCAGCCCGAATGGGATAAAGCTGCACAAATGACACCGCTCATTATCGATTACATTAAAGCCCATCCGCAGTGGGAGCTTAGTCTGCAACTGCACAAGTACATCAACGTTCCATAAAAGAGAAAAAACAGTTGTAACGTTTACAGTGCTGCAACTTCTTTCTGCAAAGCGCCCATGTGTTTTTCTTTGCAATTTCAACGCCGCTTTAACATGCGCTCACCCTATTATTTGTATCTTGAAGTTCAAATTCAATGCACGTGAAAAAACTTTTGACCTGTACTACACTTCTCCTCTCCTTCTTTTTTGCATCGGCACAATGGTATGATCCGCAAAAAGTGGATGTAAAAATCGGTTACAAATATGCCGAAGGTTTAAACGAAGCACGTTACAGAAATTAT
>JAACZX010000704.1 GCA_009996555.1 Chitinophagaceae bacterium
CACGGCTTACCTGAAAATGAAGGTGCAGGTGCCCGTTCTTTGCCAATGAAAATGCAAGCAATGCAGCCGTGATCAGGAAACTGAATGCAAAAAGTTTTATAAACAAATCGAAGCCGATCAGTTTGAACAAATAGAAAGCGATAAGTATTGTAGTGATGAGCCTGAATCCTGTTTCACGTAAAAAAGCAGGATAAATAGTTTTGCGTGCATTGTTGCTGAAGGCTTCAAAGATGGTGAACAACAAAAGCCCCAGGCCAAACGGGAACACCCATTTGTAATAATCGGTAAACAACGGAGAACGGCCGGAAAACTTGCGAATGATCAGTGGCTCAAAAATCAACCCACCAATAATTACGAGGCAAAAACCGGCAAGCACCGTTACCAATATCCATGTAGCCAGATCATTTTCTTTGGCAGAAAGATTGTCTTTATAATACGGATAGAATTTATAAATAACCGTAATGGTGCCAAGGCTGGCAACAGCATACATAATTTGCCCAACATCAAAAAACAAACGGGTGAGTGCATATTCCTCCGGTAAGAAAATGCCATTCTTAGTAAACAACCAGGTATTAATAAAGCCAATAAAAAAGCCAATGTAAATAACAATGCTGGAGATGATGGCTTGTTTCCTGATTTGTCCCATTCATTTTTGGGTTTAATGTTGAATGTTTAAGGTCTCAAGTTGATTGTTGATGAGCAGTTGATTTACTGATTGGACAAGATTAAACATTCAACCTGAAACTTTAAACTATTTTACTTTCTTATAGGTCACATAAAAATTCTTATCCATCAGCTTACTGATGTCTTCACCTTCTTTAAAGTTAGTACGCATTTTTTGCCAGTTTTCAGTTGCAAGCATCAGTCCATACTTAGGATTGCTGTTGCCGGGTAAACGGATTGGCATGTTGAATCCTTTCACACAATTGGTCCAGCGGTAATTTAATATTTGCGTACTGTTTTCGGTTGTAAGAAAATATTCCAGCGTTGGCACCTGTGTGGTTCGCAGGTACTGATCAAACATTTTATTGAGATTAAAACCTGTACGTTTCGATATGAAATCTTCAATCTCGGCACCGGTAACTGTTTTGTGCCTGTATTTTTCATTCATGTCACGCAGTAACATACGGAACGTACTTTTTTCGCCAATGATCTGCCGCACCATGTGGATCATATTGCTGGCCTTGTAATACATATCACCGCTGCCTTCTTTGTTTACATTGTATTTACCTACAACCGGTATATCGTTCTGTATATTACGGCGAATGCCCTGTACATAAGCATTGCCCGCATCTTCACCAAACATATAATCGGTGTAGAGTGTTTCACTGTAGTTGGTAAAACCTTCGTGCACCCACATGTCGGCAATATCTTTTGTGCTGATGTTATTGCCAAACCATTCGTGTCCGCTTTCATGAATGATAATGAAATCCCATTTGGTTCCCCATCCGCTTCCACTCAGGTCGGTTCCTTTGTAGCCGTTCATATATTCGTTGCCGTAAGCAACTGCACTCTGGTGTTCCATTCCAAGATGATTGCTTTCGATAAGTTTAAAACCATCTTCATAAAAAGCATAAGGCCCAAACCAGTATTCAAATGCACGCATCATTGGTTTTACCTGTTCAAATTGCTTTTTTGCTTTATCAAGATTGTAATCGATCACATAGTAGTCAAGATCAAGTTTACCGTTCTCTCCCTGCAGCGTATCACTGAAATGAACATATTTGCCAATGTTCATAGTAACATTATAAAGGTTGATGGGTTTTGTTACCACCCATGTCCACACTTTGTTGCCTTTGCCATCACTCACTACATCTTTTAATCGTCCGTTTGAAACGTTCATCAATGTATCCGGTGCAGTTACGCTGATGCTTACGCCATTGTCAGGCTCATCGCTCTGGTGATCTTTACAAGGCCACCACACACTGGCACCCAATCCCTGGCAAGCCACATTGATCCATGGGTTTCCTTTTTTATCTTTTTTCCAAACCACACCACCATCCCAGGGAGCACGCAATGCCGGTTTGGGCACACCATGATAAACAAGATATAATTGATGAAGATTTTTATCAGCAGTAATAGTTGCCGGCATTCTACGTTTCGGCATTTCAATAAACCATGCGTTTCCGTCTCTTGTAAAGTTCACAGGTATGCCATTCAAAACGGCACTGTCAATGGTCAATGGCTCTTGCAGATCAATCTGCATTCGGCTGCCTTTCTTTTTTACAAGCCTGAATGAAATGGTAGTGCTTCCGCTGATCGTAAAATCATTAAAGTTGGGCTTTACTGCCAGGTCATATTTCACCACATCCCACCATGCACGTTCAGGAGTAATGGAACCACGCAGTGTATCTTGCCGGTTAAGTTTTTCATTGTTGTGAAACGATTGAGCTTGAACTTGAGCCGACTGTATAAGCAGTAACAGAAAGATGCTGAATAAGGTGGACAGATTCTTTTTTTTCACCGGATTTCTATTTGGGGCTAAATTTAGCGGTAATTCTTTATGAAGAAAGAGAAAAATACACAGGAGGAAGTCGGGCAAAGCTGGTTGTCAGCAACTGGCGCAGCGTTCGCTCAATACTTAATACTCATTATTCATCTTGCAGTTCTTTTTTCCTGTGGCAAAGCCGGCAGGAATGAGCAGAATGTTTTTAAATATAATGAAGTAAGCGGCATCAGTTCACTTGATCCGGCATTTGCAAAAAGCCAGTCGGTAATATGGGC
>JAACZX010000346.1 GCA_009996555.1 Chitinophagaceae bacterium
TAAATGGGCCCCACAGCGTATGCTGAAACACCCTTTTCTTTCAGCTTTGCATGAAAGGCGGCAATTTGTTCGGCAGTGCTGTTCAGTGGCAAGTGAAAATCTTTCACGCAGAGGTAATGCACATCTGTCCGTTGCATAGTTGCCAATGCGGTGTCAATTCCGAAGTTGACAAACGTATAGCCTGCAAATGCGATTTTAAATTTTTCGTACGTATCAATAGCAGGTTGCGGATCGGGGCGGGTTTGCGCATTCATTACAAAGCAGTAAAGAAGTGCGACAAGCAAAAGGTAATTTCTTTTCATGTGCTAAAGCTAAAGAACCATTGGCAAACAGAAGTTGGTTTCAGCAAGCGGCTCATTATTTTTTATTGACCGATTTTTATGCCGGGGCTTGGGACCTGATCGTTTATTTCCAAGGAGGACTGCTCTATAAATATCAAGTTGTATGAAATTGATTTTTTAATAAGTGGTTGTTATTTTCATATCAGAAATTAATCAAACCACGACCGGCGCAATAGAGTATATTTATTTCACTTTGCAAATACAAAGTTCGGTATGATGAAACAGGAAGACAATCTTACGACTGTTGCCGGCCAGTTTGAAACTGGTATTACAGGCATTTACCAACTGAAACGGATATGGAGCAAACTGATGACCAACAGCAATGATCAATATCCCGGCGAACAATACAAGTATCATTAATTTACTGGGTATTGGTTTGTTGCCTTTGTACCAGTTTATTCATTCTGTCAGGCCCGGCTTTACAGCGTTTGAGGAATGGATACTTGCTCAACTTCAACATCAGCTACCCCAAAACCTGGTGCAACAATGTAATGCTTTAGTAAAGAACGAAACCGCCGGCAGTTCTCCCACGGGTAGTGTTCTTACGGAAGAAGATATGGAACACTGGAACAGGTATGGTTATCTCATTCTGCGGAATGCTGTACCGGCTGAAGATTGTGCAGAAACCTGTTCGCTGATCTGGGATTTTCTTGGGATGAACGAAAATGATCCTGCAACATGGTATAAAAGCCACGAAAGTATACAGGGTATCATGGTAACTCTTTATAACCATCCCTGTATTGTTAAAAACAGGCAAAACGCTTTTATACGAAAAGCCTATGAACAATTGTGGAGAACCAATAATTTGATTGTTACTTCAGACAAGGTTGGGTTTAACCCGCCTGAAACCCAAACCTATCAATACAGAGGAGCCGGTATGCATTGGGACACTTCTCTTGCAATGCCAATTCCTTTCGGTACACAGGGATTATTGTATTTAACTGACACGGCCGAAAACCAGGGCGCCTTTCGGTTGGTTCCCGGCTTTCATTTACGCATACACGATTGGTTGCAGCAATTGCCTTTAACTGCAAATCCAAGAAACCAGACTATTGCAGCATCCGACATAAAACATATTGCAGGCAATGCAGGCGATTTTATTATCTGGCATCATGCATTACCTCACGATGGAAGCCCCAACACCGCCTCAAAGCCAAGGCTTGTTCAATATTTCAATTGGTTCGATCCTTCCGTGAAACAACAGGAAACCTGGGTGTAAAATTTGTTGTTGTAACAGTGGAGAAAACAGAAACATTCAACGCCACACGCAGTGAATACAAAGTTATTTTATGAAAAAGCCGGCAACATTGCTGCGAACAAAAAGGACCTGAAGTATATGCCTGGGTTATTACTTGTGCCTTAAGTCTTGCCCTTGCTTTTTTCTTTCTTGTACTTTTCCCGCATCTTTAAAGTAAAATCAAAACAGCCATCGTCTTGTTTATCAAATGAAGGATGGCATGGAGGCAATGGCCCGACAACAAACGATCATATCGGCGGTAAAGGATTACAGCCGGCAACTCTTTGGGTTTATACGCAGCCGTGTAAACAGCAATGAGGATGCCGAAGACATTCTGCAGGATGTTTGGTACCAGTTCAGCAATTTTTCAGGAGTTGACTCCGTGGAAAATGTGGGTGGATGGCTGTACCGTGTGGCCCGTAACCGCATCATCGATAAATCACGCAAAAAGAAGGAAACAAGGCTGGAAGATTACAGCTACGAGGATGATGAAGGCATCAGCTTTTTTTCTTCTCTTATGCGCAGTCATGATACCGATGCTGAAACACAAACCATGCAACGTATTTTCTGGGACGAATTGATGGCTGCATTACAGGAGTTGCCGGAGAAACAGCGCAATGTGTTTGTGTGGAATGAACTGGAGGAAATGACGCTGCAGGAAATTGCCGACCGTGAACATGAGAATATCAAAACCATCATCTCCCGCAAACGTTATGCAGTTTTACATTTGCGTGAACGGCTGGAGAATTTGTATCAAGATCTTACAAACAACTAAATTTTTTAAAGACAATGAGGAACAGGAATAAAAAATGGATGGCTTTTATACCCTTACTGATCGTGGCGGGTGTGGCGCTTTTTGGCTGGCTGGTGATGTATTTGTGGAATGTGGCACTGGTGCCTGCTGTTAACGGTGTAAATGCGATCAGCTTCTGGCAGGCAGTGGGTATTTTAGCGCTGAGCAAAATCTTATTCAGCGGTTTTTCCGGAAAGAAACACAAAGGCGATCACCAGTGGAAAAGAAAATGGGATAATATGACGGATGAAGAGCGGACACGTTTCAGGCAGGAGTGGTGGAAGCGTTGCGGAAAAATGCCTGATGAAAGCAAGTGGCAGAACGAGATGAAGAGTGAGAATG
>JAACZX010000705.1 GCA_009996555.1 Chitinophagaceae bacterium
TGATCGTACTGATCATAACGGACTTTGATCATATTATCTTCCACACGAAAGGTGTTGCCAAAGTTCACGCCAACTTCATGATGATGGATCTTTACAAACCAATCGTTCATGTCTTTACCATTGAAAAGCGGCACCCATTTGCTGTTTGCAGTGGACTGTTTGCTGTTACTGCAGCCGCATAAAACAGCAATGACAGTAAAAAGAATTGTAGCAGAAGTAAGAAAGCGTTGCATTTGGAATAATATGAATTCCGAAGATAGGCGAAAGAACGGAATTGAAGCTAAGGTAACGATTGCACAAAGCTGAAGAACAGTTAATGCTGTTGCGTTTTATCAGGCCGGTCATGATAGCCCCATTCCTGGTCATTGGTAAGATCTTTATCATCATAGTTGCCGTAGCGAACAACACTCCATGCCAATGCAAGAAGAAGAACCGGGGAAAGGAAGAACATGATATAAACTATGTTTGTAAATAACCCCAACTGTATAAGAAGAATGTAGACCAGTAAGTACAAACTGGCAAAAATGGCTATATGATTCGGGTGCTTCAGCATAACCTTGCATCTATTGTTAAGTTACAACAAAAAGCAGGCCTGAGTTGCCAGATATTATTCAGTTGGCCGTTGAAAAATAAGTTGAAGATGAAAGCCGGAGAGCTTCCGGGAGGGAAACCTGGCAGGGAAGAAAGATACTTTCGCTGCAATGGCGGTTTTTATTTTTACTGAGCTGACATGACGTCAAAGCGAAACACTATGACACAACAACGAATCGTTTTGATGCATCATCGGGAAGGATTGACGCTCTAACGAAGTGATCTGGCGCAACAGTGAATCAATTTGACATTTCAGCGAAGTGTATTGACTGGTTAACTAAATGTATTGACGTTGTTGTGAAGCGGTTTGACAGATTGCGTAATTCCTTTGACGTACAGACGAAGTGCTTTGACGGGTTGAAATAGCTGATTTTGGTGAGTGGATGATACGTTTCGGAAATTTCGGCAGGGTATTTTTGTTCTTGTTTCCCAGCAACGTCTCTCCTTGCAGCCAGCTGAATTTCTTTACAACAGTTTTTGGAGGACGTTGCGTATCGGATATTTTTTTTCTTCGTAGTACGCAACGTTCCCATATAGCATATTGCAGGCTCTCAGCTTTAGTTTAGTGGGGACCTTGCTGAGAAAGAAACTATCGATCTCCAAAAACTATATCACCATTATCCATATCCAAAAAATACGAGCGGTATTGAATAAAGGTATCTTTCTGGCCCACTACGCCTGTTTCTTCAATCTTCTTTTTATACTTTTTTATTCTTCCGGGATGTGAGAGTGATTCATACGCATTAGGGTAAGTCATGGGTAAGGTAATCGAAAATGAGCTCCCATTTTTTATCATTTTCAAGTATCGGTTTTCGTAGAAATTAATAAAAAAATTACTCTCATAAAAAATAATAAAAGGGGTACTACCAGATTTAAGAATGCTTGAATTAAAAGCTACATAGGTGCTATCTTTTGTATCAAACTTAACCTGCAAATCGCAAGCATTTTGTTCGTTATCACGAAAAGAAAGGAACTTATTAAAACAACAATTTTTGGTTAAAATGTTTTTATTGATTTTTAATTCCGCATATCTGTTTTTCACCTTATTTAATTCTAATTCTTTTGACACTAACCTATCAGTATCAGGCTCAATTATGTTATATGCATTCCTGATCATACGTAACGAAATGGCAGGTATAGTCGTTTTTTTACGACTAGTATCGTCTTTAAAATGCAAGCATGCAATTTGAAAAAGCTGACCAAGGATTTCGTAGATCTCCTTTTCATTTATTTCTAAAATTTGCATCTTAGTTTCTACGTATGCAATTTTCTGAAGAGAATCTCCTTTTTCGCTATACATACTTACTTTGATAAAAATAAATTCCCGGGCTTTCAACCAGATATCTCCACGCTTTTTGCTGCGTGTATGAATGATATCTCTATTTGGGATGCGGAATTGCTCAAAACTAATCAACAGAGTGCTTGTACCTGTTACTGTTTTTTGTAGCTCGTTGTTGTAAAATTGCTCAACCGTATCTGCAAATGCAGAATAATTAAAGCGGCCTTTAATTGGGTATTTACCATCCAGATTGAGGTAGGTGTTTGAATCGATTCTATTATCAATCACCTTTACTTTTTTAAAAGGCGAATAAGACATTGCAATCTTTCGATTATTTGGTTTGTTTTGTGCTTTAGCTTGTAGTACAATTAAAGTCAGAGAAACCAAAATGCAAGCTATAGGCTTTAGTTGCGTCCTCATAGTTTACTTGTCTTTATCTGCAAAGTATATTCATCATTTTGCTTAACAGGGAGTGCTTTTTTTATTTCTTAAAACTCCCACTCACCACTAACTCCTTAGTTCCTGCAGCATAACTATAAAAACCTTCGCCACTCTTTACGCCTAATTTGCCGGCAGTAACCATATTCACCAATAATGGACAAGGAGCGTATTTCGGGTTGCCAAATCCATCATGCAGTACACGCAAAATTGCAAGGCACACATCAAGACCAATGAAATCGGCAAGTTGCAAAGGGCCCATCGGGTGTGCCATACCCAGCTTCATCACGGTATCAATTTCTTCCACACCGGCAACACCTTCATACAGGCTGCAGATTGCTTCATTGATCATGGGCATTAAAATGCGGTTGGCAATAAAGCCGGGATAATCATTCACCAC
>JAACZX010000347.1 GCA_009996555.1 Chitinophagaceae bacterium
TGAACACAAACTGGAACGATGCTGTTTTCCGTGACGGCAAAATGCAATCGCACCAGGTAAGTGCAAGTGGTGGTAACGAAAAAACAACCTTCTACACTTCGTTCAGTTATTTCGATCAGGAAGGTGTAACCCTTAACACAGGTTTAGAACGTTACAATGGCCGTTTAAATCTTGCACATACAGAACGTGATATTAAGTTTGGTGTAAACCTTTCAGGTGGCTGGTCAAAATTCCGTGGCACATTTGAAGGCGATCAGAGTATTGGTTCACCGTTAAACACGGTTATTTGGGCGTTGCCTTATGAAAAAGTGTATAACGATGATGGTACTTATGCAAACTCAGTACAGTTTCCCTTCTGGCTGAATCCTGTTGAAGAACTGCTGGTAAATGGCGATAACAGCTGGCAATTAAAATCAACAGGTAATGTGTTTGTGGAATATAATTTTCCATGGATCAAAAATCTTACGTACCGGTTAAATGCAGGTGGTGATTATTCACAAACAGAAGCGTTTGGTATTACAAAGAATGGTACGCAGGCTGCTGCTCAAAATGCAGCATTCGGCAGTACGTTTGCAGGTGAAGGTGCAATTGCAAGAAGCCTTGACCGTCGTTTCCGTTCAACGATCACCAATAGTCTTACATACAAAACATCGTTTGGTGCAAACGATGATCATACTCTTACTACTTCATTGTTTACGGAATACATCCGTCGCAGAGGACGCAGTTTTAATTTTACAGGTTATGGTTTATTGCTGCCGTTTGATAATGAAGCAGGTCTTGTTGCCGGTACTGCAGCCAATGGATATATTCCGGTTGTTGGTGGAGGCTTTCCTGAAAACAGTTCACTGCTTTCTTATTTCGGAACTGCAGATTACTCATTCCGTAACAAATACTTTCTTACGCTTTCAGGAAGAACTGATGGTTCTTCACGCTTAAGCCCTGATAACCGATGGACCCAATACGGATCTGTTGGTGCAGGCTGGCTTATTTCAGATGAATCATTCTTTAAAGTAAATGCAATTAATTACCTGAAGCTGCGTGCAAGTTTTGGTGCAGTGGGTAATCAAAATGGCATTGGCGAATTCCCGTATGTTCAACAGTATGGCCGTGGTACTTATGGTGGACAGGGTACATTGAGCATTAACCGTCTTGGTAATGCTGAACTTACATGGGAAAAGAGAAGAACTGCAAACGTGGGTCTTGAAATGGAATTCTTAAAGAGCCGTATCAAAGCTACTGTTGATTATTATAACAGCTTAACAACAGGATTGTACTTTGAGCCGAACACACCCGCAACCAGTGGTGGTAACCGCACCATTCTTGCAAATAATGGCAGCATGGAAAACCAGGGTGTGGAAGTAAGTCTGTCATTCAGGATCGTTGATGCAAAAGATTTCAAATGGACAGTTGATGCAAACTATGCATACAATAAGAACACCATTAAATCTTTACCTGATAACCAGACATTCCAGTTGTTCAAAAGCTTCCAGGCATTGCAGGTGGGCAAACCTTTGAACAGTTTTTATCTTGTTCAATACGCAGGTGTTAATCCCGCCAATGGTAATTCGCAATACCTGAAAGCAGATGGTAAAACGCTTACAGAAGATTACGATGCAAATGATCTGACAGTATTAGGTACAAGTGATGCGCCGCACAACGGTGGCTTTACCAATACCTTTAACTTTAAAGGCATTGAGCTGTCGGCTTTCTTTGTGTACTCACAAGGCAACTACGTTTACAACAACGCACGTTTTAATGTAGAGTATTATCAATACACAACTTCCGGTTTTTCACGCAATGCCTTAAGTGCATGGACAACACCCGGTCAGGTTACAAACTTCCCACGTATAGATGAAGCCACACAAGGCCAAACAACACGTTTCCTTGAAAAAGGTGATTTCCTTCGTTTACGCAATGTGATGCTTTCTTATTCTTTACCAAAGAGTGTAACACAAAAACTGAAAATACAGGGCTTGCGTTTGTTTGTGCAGGGACAAAACCTGTACACATGGCATAAGTTCCAGGGATGGGATCCGGAAGTATCAACCATTGTTAACTCAGATGCTAATTCAAATGCAGCTGTAAGTGGTGCACAATATCCATCGTTACGCAGTATGAACTTTGGATTGAATTTAAATTTTTAATGAACGAAATTTTTAAGATATGAAGATGACACTAAAAACAGGTGCTTTCATGTTTGTGCTATTCCTTACAGGATTCATGGCATGTAAGAAACCTTTGGATACAGTACCTGATACTTCATTAACGGATCTCAAGACCTTTGATGATGTACGCAGTGCTTTACGTGGTGCATACGATGGTTTCCAGAGTAACAACTATTACGGAAACCCTGGTGCATCAGGAACACCCAGTGGCTGGAGTGCTTTGCCCGATCTGATGGGTGATGATTTTGTAGAAGCACTGGAAAGTCTTGGCAACTGGAATATTATGAGCGAAATGATCTATGCTTCTGATAACGGAACTGCAGCAGCGATCTTTATTCAACCGTATGAAATTATTTCACGGGTGAACAACTTGCTGAAGTTTGTTGAAAAATACGAAACGGGTGATACGGAGCTGGAAGCAAAACGCATTAAAGCACAGGCATTGGCCATACGTGCCCATGCGCACTTTGATCTGATGCGGTATTTTGCTCCTGAGTTTGGCCGCAACTCAACTGCTTTAGGTGTTCCGTTTGTAACTG
>JAACZX010000348.1 GCA_009996555.1 Chitinophagaceae bacterium
GTATGCCGGTAAGTTTTATGCACTGAAGCAACTGGCATTGTTGATCTGTTCATTTCAACAATTGAAAGGGGAACAGTACCGATTACTGCTCGTAGGTAATGGCGAACAGGAACAGGAATTGAAAGTACTGGCAAGGGGCGATGAACGTATTTTGTTTGAACCCTTTCGCAATCAAAGTGACATGCCGTGGCTGTACCGGATGGGCGATGTGTTTGTGTTACCCAGTAAACGTGAAACATGGGGCTTAGGGGTGAACGAGGCAATGGCTTGCAGCCGTACAGCTATTGTTAGTGATGTGTGTGGTTGTGCGCCGGAGTTGATGGTGGAAGGAGAAACAGGATATACTTTTCGAAGTGGTGATGCTGTTGATTTGTTGCAGGTTATGGAAAGGTTCCGTGATCGGAGTGAAGCCATGGAAATGGGAAGGAAGGCGCTTGCACATATTCAGGATTTTAGTTTGGAACGGCTGGCGGAGGTGATTGAGGGGGAGGTTGAAAGTTTAAGGTTGAAGGTTGAAGGTTGAAGGTTAAAGGTTAAAGGTTTAAGGTTTAATGTTGAAAGTTTCAAGTTGAATATGTGTTGGTGGCGGTACGATTTCTCAATCCTTGGTTAGCGGTTCCCGGCGTTCGATAAAGACAGTTGAAAAATGAAAAAGTTAGCGATTATAACAAGTCATCCTATACAGTATAATGCACCTTTGTTTCGTTTGCTAGCCGAAAGAGGGAAGGTGCAAGTAAAGGTCTTTTATACCTGGGGGCAAACAGAACAAGGGGTGGTTTATGATCCGGATTTCAAAAAAGAGTTCAAGTGGGATATTCCGTTAACAGAGGGGTATGAAAAAGAGTTTGTCGAAAATATTTCAGCTAATCCGGGGGCGGGTCATTTTCAAGGGATCAAGAACAGGGATTTAAATGAACGGGTGCGCCGGTATAACCCGGATGCTATTTTGGTCTTGGGATGGAGCTTTCACAGTCATTTGCAGTTACTGCGTCATTTTTCGGGGAAGAAGAAGATCCTTTTCCGAGGTGATTCTACATTGCTAGACGAGCCAAGTGTGTTTTCCATGAGAAAAACAGTACGGCGATTGTTCCTGAGATGGGTTTACAAGCATGTTGATGTTGCGTTGTATACCGGCCGGGCAAACAAAGCCTATTATTTATCCCTTGGTCTTAAGGCAAGCCAGCTGTGTTATGCCCCACATGCCGTAGCCAATGCACGGTTTGCTGATCCGGAAGGCGAACATCAGCAGCGGGCTTATGCATTAAGAAAAGAACTTGGCATTCCGTTGGATGCACTTGTTTTTTTATTTGCCGGCAAGATCGAACCAAAAAAAGATCCATTGCTTTTGGTCGATGTGTTTATGCGTCTTGAGGCGAGGGACGTGCGATTGGTTGTTACCGGTAACGGTGTATTGGAAGAGGAGGCTAAGCGAAGAGCAAAGGATGATCCCCGGATCCATTTTCTTGGTTTTCAGAATCAGCAGCAAATGCCGGCTGTTTACCGTTTGGGAGATGTGTTTGTTTTGCCCTCTAAGGGACCCGGCGAAACATGGGGGTTAAGTGTGAATGAGGCAATGGCAAGCGGCAAGCCGGTTGTCGTGAGTAACAGGTGTGGCTGTGCGCAGGATCTTGTAAAGGAAAACGGTGTTACTTTTGAAGCCGGGTCATCTAACTCTTTAAAAGAAGCCATTCTCTTTTTTATTGAGAACAGAAAGTCGATTCCGGTCATGGAACAACGAAGTATGGAAGTTATCCGTCAATTTACACATGAACAGGTTGCAAAGGCTATTGAAGAGAGCGTATGAATTATAACAAAATCATTTTTGGGTTGATTGCGGTTGTGGTGTCTGTATTTTTCACCACAGTTGAAAATATCGTGATCGAGGAGGTGCTTGCCATCGGGATGTTTGTGTTTTTGCTGCTTGATTTTATTGATTCAATCGGCAAGAATTATAATATTCTTGATATACCCATTTTACTGGCCTTGTTTCAATGTATGCTGATGCCCATGGTTGTTTATCATGTTTATAATGATGATATGTTAGTTATATCATTGAAGTATGATATGGTGATACCCCGTGAACGTTATTATGGGTTTATGTTTCCTGCCATTGTGATGATGGCCATTGGAATGAAACTGCCCCCGCTTTTTCAATTCTCTTATCAACAAAAATTTTTACAGGCCATCCAGGCCGTTAAAGCATACCTGGTGGGTAAAGGGAATATGGGTGTGCTCCTGATTGCAATCGGTGTTGTTGCGAATATCATGCGTGATTTTATCGGCGGATCAATGCAATATATTGCTTACTTAGTCAGTTTGCTTTTATATGTGGGTGTTTTGTACACTTATTTTTCGGATCATAAACAGCGGTTCTGGTATCTCATTACCGGTGCAGTGGTGATCATGGGGCAAGCGATCAGGAAAGGCATGTTCGGAGAGCTTGTGTATGTTTTGTTGCTTGCGGGATTGTTGATGCTGCTGGGGAAAAAAATCAGCAGTCTTCAAAAATTTGGGTTAGCTGTTGTTGGGTTCTTTTGTGTGTTGATCCTGCAAAGTGTGAAAGCCGATTACAGGGCTATTGCCTGGAGAGGTCAAGGAGATCCCAATCAAAGTAATACAGGTGCATTTGTGTCTTTGATCGCTGACAGGGTTGCAGAACCGGGTCGTTTTTTTGATGTTGACCTGATGTTTCCGACCGTT
>JAACZX010000040.1 GCA_009996555.1 Chitinophagaceae bacterium
GATTGCGTTCTATATGGCTCCGTTACGCTGTACACAAGATTGTGGCGGAAACGTGAACGTCCGTCTAAATATGCAGCTGCTGTTGAATCTGATTCAACATGAAAGCCTCCTTTCTGATATCCCAGTAAGATTGAGTTAGTTAAAGCAAATTGTGTAGCTCTGCGGAAGCGAACTGCAAAATTATGATTACCTAATGTTCCTGTTGCATTGTTAGGGCCAACAAAAGTAAAGTTGCTCAATTGAGGGCGTGTACGTGGGCCAGCAACTGTGCCAGTACCATCATTATCACACTCAATACCGTTACCGGCATCACCTGGATCAACAAAAAGAGGATCACGTAATGAAACAGCGAACTGGATACGACCATTATAACCAAAGTCAAAATCAAAATCATCATCAGCTGTTGCAAAAGCAATCAGGTTTTTACAGTTTACTGTACCACCAAAAAATTCGTATGCATCATCGTTACCATAAGAAACCTGTACGTTTTCAATAACAGTTCCGCTACCAACACCACCAAGAGTTAAACCATTGATCTCAGAGTTTGGATCGGCTGCAATACCTGCAAATTCAATACGCACATATTTAATGATACCGCTGTTGTCAGCTGTAAGGCTTCCGCCATACACTGCATTGATACCACCTTCAATAATTGGAGGAGTAGAACGGTTGGTTGGTGCATTACCTAAAATAACAATACCACCCCAGTCGCCAGGTTTACGCTCACCTGGTTTTTTACCCGATGTAAATACAATCGGATCACTGGCAGTACCTTCTGCAATCAAGCGGCTGTTCTGTTCAATGATCAACGCTCCTTTGCTTACAGTATCACTTACAATTACAGAACCAGCTGCAAAAGTTAAACGTGCACGGTTGTTTACATATACATATCCTTTCAGTATATACTTTCCTTTCGGCAACTCCACATTTTCATTCACTACACCGGTAATTACTTTCGATGAAATGAATTTATCCTGCAAAGATGTGCCCACAGGAGTGGTAGAACCATTGTTAACTGTTGAATCGTCGATGTTTACCTTTATACATGCAGTAAACCCTAACGTTAACGCAGCAGCAAAAGACCATAAAAGCTGTTTCATATCTGTTTTTGTATTTTAATTTTTTTATTGATCGTTTATTTTCCTTTTAAATCGAAGTCGTATGTAAATGCAACAGTGAATGTTGTTCCCGGTGTATATGAGCTGAATGTTTTATCAGTTCCGGGCTGGTAGCTCTTTGTACTATTCCTGTTCTCGTATGTTTGAATTGGCTGGTTCAGAATATCGCTCACTGTTAAGCGAACTTCACCTTTACGTTTCAGGATTTTTTGAGAAAGCTGGAGGTCAATCAGATCTCGTGGGCGTTCGTAGATATCGCCAAAGTCGGTGTTACCAACTAATGCAAGACGCTGACCAATTTTATTATACAGTAATGATGCACCAAATCCATTTTTTGAATCGTATTGCAGTCCTGCGTTTACGAGGTAGGGTGATTGACCTTGTAACGGACGGCTTGTTGCGGGCATTGGGTTGCCGGATGCATCCGTATTTGCAAGCAATACTTCGGAGAAAATGAATGAAGCATTACCAGATACAACAAATCGCTCTAACCACTCAGCTGATTTTGAAAAGAACGAAAGATTTTTTCTCACTTCAAATTCAGCACCATACAGATCTGCACTTACCGCATTCTGGAACTGATACTGGCGGCGTGTTGCCACACTTGCACTGTTCAAACGTAATTCAATTGGATCAGAAAACTGCTTATAGAATACGCCAGCAGAAACAACCTCACCTGCTTTTGGATACCACTCGTAACGTAAGTCGGCATTTAAAATGCTGCTGCGTTTTAAGTTAGGTGTACCAGATGTAGAAGCCAGTGTTTCAAAGTCAAAGAATGTAAAGGGAGCAATTTCACGAAACTCTGGTCTTGCAACTGTGCGTGAACCTGCAATGCGGATGTTTGTCCTGTCTTTAGGATTATACGTTAAGTTGAAAGAAGGAAGGAAGTCGATCTTTTCAGAACTGATCACAACTGCTTTATCTGATCCCTGCTGTTGTGATTTGAGGAATTGTTGAAAGCTTTCAACTCTTGAACCCCATACCAAACGCCATTTATCGCCAAGCTTGTTATCAAACATCAGGAAGCCTGCATTTAAAGCAGAGATACCAAAATATTTATCCTGTGGATTTTGTAATGCTGTAGATATTTCAAATCCATTTCCTTTGATAAAATTCTCACTTGCAAAAATGCGGTCGTATGGTATAGTATTAAGACTTGCATCACCTGGTTCATTGTAACCAAGAATGATAGCGCTGAAATCACGGATACGTACAAGTGCATTACCGCCGGCTTTAACTGTTTGCTTCTGCTTACCAACGTTGAATGTGTAAGCAAGCGACAGGTTATAACCTGCTGCATGATCTGTAAGATCACTGAAGAAACGATTTGTATTGTTACCACGCAGGTTTACAGAATAAGGATTGTTTGTACCCATGCTTCGTGCATAAGTCAATACTCTTAAATCAGGTTGTTCCTTGCGGTTATAAGAGTAGTTTACATTCCAGGTAGCTTTCAGATCACGCCAGAAAGTATGTGTGCCTTCTAACTGCGATGACAATAAACTTCTTTGATTAAGTACAGAAGAACGGAGGTAAATATCCTGCAGGTTTTCGGTATTTGGTCCCTGGCGGTTGTAATAGTTATCTTCAAACAGCTGGTTAAAGATATTCTTCAATGCTATTTTGTGGTTCTTCTTTGTCCATGCAAAATTTGCAAGTGCGCCAACTGTTGTACTGTACTTGTTTTGCTGATCTTCATAAGTGAAGAAAGCCTGGCGGCCATCACGTTCAAACAATTGTTTTGTTGCGCTGTAAAGCAACTTTGAATTGCGGTATGTAAGACCAATTACAGAACCAAAGGCTCCTCCTTTTTCTCCACGTACTGCATTTGCCCATGTAATATTATATGACTGAACAGGACCAGCTACACTTCTTTGCTCAGCCCATACATCATCACGAAAGTCGGCACCGATCTGACGACGCTGTTCAGCAGGTAATGTATTGTACACGCCATATTTTACAGGGTATGATGCAGGCAGGTTTCTTCTGTCATCAAAACCAAGATAATCGTAAGCGCCACGTTCGTTGCTGGTAAATTGTTTAAATGCTGATTGTGTATTAAACCCGAAACCAACTCCAACTGACAGTTGATTTTTAGCAGGAATATCCTTTGTATTGATCTGCACCAACCCTCCGGCAAATTCACCTGTTAAATCAGGTGTTGCTGTTTTGTTGATGATGATATTATCTATGAGCTGTGAAGGAATAACATCAAAAGAAAAAGCTTTCTTATCAGGCTCCGATGAGGGCAACTGTGCACCATTGATGAGCGCCTGGTTGTAACGATCGCTCAAACCACGCACTACTACAAACTTATTATCCTGGATAGATGCACCGCTTACACGCTTTAAAACTTCGCTGGTATTTTTATCAGGTGTACGACGGATAAAATCGGCAGACAAACCGCTTGATAAAGATGTGTTGTTGCGTTGAAAACTTAACAGACCCGATGTGTTTTCTCTGCGGGCTGTGCTGCGGATCACAATTTCAGTTCCCTGCTTTGCTGCAACATCTAATAAAATAGTAATGGTATTATCTGCTTCGGCCGCATTTGCTTTTACTTCTACTTCTTCAACAGCCTTGGTTTGGTAACCAACTGCGGTTACAGTAAGAGTATATTTTTTTCCTGCTTCAAGATTAATGGTAAAACGTCCTTCAATATCAGCCGCAAAAGAGCGGTTGATGGCAGATACCGAAACAGAAGCTCCGGCAACAGGTTCATTTCGCTGGTTAAGCACACGGCCATTTAAACGGATAGATTGGGCAGCTGCAGAAAGTGTAATGATAAAAAATGTAAAGAGAGCAATTAGTTTCCTCAAGTTTATCCTTTGCATAGTATCAATTTGATGCCGCAAAGGAACTTCTGCAATGTTATGCCAAAGTGAAGACCGTGTTAAGGAAACATTACCTGCATATTAAGCCAATGTTAACAGCATCAGAAACGAAACTGCAAACGGCAGGTAAGCACATTATCTTTCAGATCTTCTGTATAACCGGCCAGCTGTGTTTTTTCATTCCGCACAATGGCATAGTAAAGCAGCAGCTTTACATTCTCTGTGAGGTAATTAACGTAGCCAATGTTGAGTGTTGAATATTTAATGTTAGCAGGCGAAAGATTAGCACCGGGTGCACCTATCTGCATTCCCTTTACTTCTGTGTTAGGATCGTACCAATCATACTTCAGCACCAGTTGATGCTGTTCAGAAAAAAGATGCTGAAGAAAATAAAAGTAAGCACCATTAAACTGGCGAACATGAAAACCTTCGTTACCTGCCACCAGTGCAGATGGAGTTTCACTGCTGTTGGCAGTTCCGGTTTGTGTGCCGGAGAGAAATTCGCCCCTCAATTCAGTAAATCCTTTTCTGTTACGGAGCTTCAATTGTACATCGGCTCCATAATATCTTCTTGGTGATACTTGCCCCACATTGCTTAGCGAAGAATCAACAATCAGCTTTGTAATACCTGCCTGCGATGCTGTGCTGTATTCATATTTTGTATTCTGCAGCAAACCACCGTGTAATACAGATGCTCCTGCAGAAAGAATGAATTTCTTTCCGATTGGGTAAGGCTTCCATGCAATGCGGCCCATCAGATCTTTGCTGTTGTCAAAATCGCCCGTAGCATTTATACCCTGGCCATTGAACATCCCCAAGTCCATTTTAAGGTAACGGAGTTTATGGTCTTTCTTTCTTGGTTCAAAAGTGATCATGGCACCAAGATCACGCTCACTTTTCATGAGGGTTTGGCTCATACGGCCACGTTCAGGTGTTTCACGGTCGCTGCTGCTTACGTTCACTTCATAACCAATGGGGCGGGCAAACATACCTGTTGTGAGGGCAAAAAGCTGGTACTTGTTTTCAAACACACGTCCCCAGATATCACGGATGGTAAAGCCACGTTCATTTACATCAAACTGGAAAACGATCTGTACCCCGGGTTTGGTTTCTTTTCCAAAATGTACATAATCAATACGCACACGGCTGCGGCGCAGCATAAAACGGTTGTTTACATTGGCAGCAAAATCGGGTCCCTCAAAATTCTTAATACCTTTATTTTCAGCAAGTTGGAATTGTGGCTGGATATAACCGGAAAGGCGCAAGTGATCAAACTTCTTGTAAATACCCAGCATACCCTTACCGGCATCTTTGGTAGTATCGATCATATCCATCAAAAACTGGGCATTACCCATACATGGTAATACTACCGCAAGGAGCAAAAGCCCCTTCAAAAAGAGTTTGTTCATTATCATTTCCTTAAGCGCCGCAAAGGTATTACAGCCACCCGCCATACTGTGTTAAATAATCATTAGCCCTATGTTAAGAAATTATTATCAAACCTTGCTGAGGTTGGTAAAAAATCCAAAAAAGTACCTTTGCCGAAATTTTAAAACAAGCATATGTCAGTCATTAATTCGTTCATGAAATTCTTCTTACCCAAAGACCGTATTTTTTACCAGCTGTTTGAAGAAGTTTCTGTTACCTCACTGGAAATGGCATTCTTACTAAAGAAAATGGTGAATGAACGTTCTTTTGAAAACCGTGAACAGATCCTGCGCCAGATTGAAGACCTTGAACACAAAAATGATGACCTTACCCATAAGATCTTTACTGAATTAAGCCGCAACTTTATTACTCCGTTTGACCGTGAAGACATTCATTACCTGGCAACAGCAATGGATGATGTGGCTGATTACATTTTTGCTTCTGCAAAAAAGATCAACTTTTACCGTGTTGATCCGCAGCATGACAGCTTTACCAAAATGGCTGAACTGATCGTAAGCGGTTGCGAAAACATTAAAACGGCTGTTACCGAATTAAAGGATATGAAGAACATGCGCCAGATCACTGATGCGCTTGTGCGTGTAAACAGCATCGAAAACCAGGCCGATGATGTATTTGATTACGCCATTGAACGCCTGTTTGCAACTGAGAACGATGCAAAAGAAGTGATCAAGAAAAGAGAGATCTACCAGGTGATGGAAATTGCAACTGACAAGTGCGAAGATGCAGCGAATGTAATTGAATCCATCATTGTTAAATACGCTTAAACAATTTGAAAATTTGATAATGTACCAATTTGAAAATGCAAAGCCTGTTGAAGCTGCGATCGTTTTCAAATTTTCAAATTCCTTTATTTTCAAATTGATCTTATGACTTTACTTGTAATCATTATAGCACTGGCGCTCATCTTTGACTATATCAATGGTTTTCATGATGCCGCCAACTCCATAGCCACTATTGTATCAACAAAAGTATTAACGCCGTTTCAGGCAGTTGTATGGGCGGCGTTCTTCAACTTCATTGCCTTTTTTATTTTTACTGATCATGCAGTGGCAAACACTATTGCAAAAACAGTGCATAAAGAATTTATTACGTTACCACTGGTTCTTTCGGGTTTAATAGCCGCTATTTTCTGGAACCTGCTCACCTGGTGGTATGGTATCCCTTCTTCTTCATCGCACACATTGATCGGTGGTTTTGCCGGTGCAGCTATTGCACACGCCGGTTTTGAAAGTATTGATCCCACAAGCATCTACAAAACACTCATCTTTATCATCCTTGCTCCCATCATCGGGATGATCATTTCGGTATTTATTACACTTGTTACCATACAACGGAACTTCTGGCTTAAGATCGGCATTATTACCTTTGTTGTAGGTGGCAGTGTGTTGTTTATTCCATTCAAAAAAGATTTTGAACGCTGGGCACTGCTGGCACTGGGTGTTATTTTCGTAGGTACTTATTTATATAACTACTGGCGTGGCGAAACCGCTTACCGCACAGGTAATATGTATAAAAAACTGCAGCTGGTTTCGTCGGCCATTTTCAGCATTGGTCATGGCGGTAACGATGCACAAAAAGTAATGGGTATTATTATGGCTGCATTAATAGCTTACGACCCATCAGCCTATACCCTTGGTCACATGCCTAACTGGATTCCCATTGCCTGTTATTCTGCCATTGCATTGGGCACAATGAGCGGTGGCTGGAAGATCATTAAAACAATGGGTACCAAAATCACCAAAGTAACACCACTTGAGGGTGTGGTGGCCGAAACCGCAGGTGCTATTACATTGTTTACGGCAGCAAACCTGGGTGCGCCGGTAAGTACAACACATACCATTACCGGTTCAATTGTGGGTGTGGGTGCTACCCGCCGTTTAAGTGCTGTGCGCTGGGGTGTTACCATTAACCTGCTTTGGGCATGGATACTCACCATTCCTGTAAGCGGTCTGGTAGCAGCACTGGTATATGCTTTGTTCCACTTCTTTATTCCAAACTTTAATTAACCTGCAATACCGCAAAAAATCCAGCCACAAGCTGGATTTTTTATTTCTGGCTGGTAGTTGCATCTTTGCGGCTCAATAACCTACACATGAAAGGAATTATTCTTGCGGGAGGCTCCGGTACAAGACTGCACCCTATTACATTTGCCATCAGTAAACAGATCATGCCTATTTATGATAAGCCTATGATCTATTATCCGTTATCGGTATTAATGATGGCGGGCATCCGTGAGATCCTCATCATTTCCACTCCACAGGACCTGCCCAACTTTAAACGGTTGTTAGGTGATGGAAAAAATTTAGGTGTTGAATTTTCGTATGCTGAACAGGCTGTTCCAAACGGTCTTGCGCAGGCATTTGTGATTGGCAAAGAATTTATTGGTAACGATAAAGTGGCACTGGTACTGGGCGATAATATTTTCTATGGTGCCGGACTGGGTAAACTGCTTGCCAATAATACAAATCCCGATGGTGGCATTATCTACGCTTATCATGTGAGTGATCCTGAGCGATATGGTGTGGTTGACTTTGATGAGAACATGAATGCATTAAGCATTGAAGAAAAACCTGCACAGCCAAAAAGTAACTACGCTGTTCCCGGTTTGTATTTCTATGATAATGATGTGGTGAAGATTGCTGAGGAATTACAACCAAGCCCACGTGGCGAGTATGAAATTACAGATGTAAACAAAGAATACCTGAAGCGGGGTAAACTGAAAGTATCGATACTCGACCGTGGTACGGCATGGCTTGATACGGGCACTTTTGATTCACTCATGCAGGCATCACAATTTGTACAGGTTATTGAACAAAGGCAGGGCATTAAGATCGCCTGCATTGAGGAAATTGCCTGGCGCAAAGGTTTTGTTAGTACAGAACAGTTAAAAGAACTTGCCCAACCCTTGCTGAAAAGCGGTTATGGTCAATATCTCATGAATCTTATCAAACAATAAAAAATAGCATTACTCCTGTTTATGGAAAAAATATTAGTTACCGGTGGTTGTGGTTATATAGGGTCGCACACAATTGTTGACCTTGTTGAGAATGGTTATGATGTGGTGTGTGTTGATAATAACTCACGCTCCAATCTTAAACTACTTGAAGGCGCAGAACAGATCCTTGGAAAAAAGATCAAAAACTACAAAGTTGATCTTTGTAATTATGATGAAACATACGCTGTGTTGCAGGAGAACCCTGATATTACAGGTGTTATTCACTTTGCTGCCTACAAAGCAGTGGGCGAAAGCGTAGAAAAGCCGTTGATGTATTTTGAGAACAACCTTGTATCGCTCATGAACCTGCTGAAATGTGTGCAGGAGTTCCAGATACCACATTTTGTATTCTCTTCTTCCTGCACAGTATATGGCAACCCCGATACTGTACCGGTTACAGAGGATACTCCTCCCAAACCTGCAGAAAGTCCTTATGGTTATACCAAACAAATGGGCGAACAGATCGTTAGCGAAACCGTAAAGAGTTTCTCTACCAACGCCATCCTGTTACGTTATTTTAACCCGGTTGGTGCACACCCCAGCAATTTGATTGGCGAACTTCCCATTGGCAAGCCGCAAAACTTAGTGCCTGCTATTACGCAAACCGCTGTTGGCAAACTGCCGCAAATGACAGTATTTGGTAATGACTATCCCACAAGAGATGGTTCATGTGTGCGTGACTTTATTCATGTGTGCGATCTTGCACATGCACACACATTGGCCATTGATTACCTTGTTGAAAAAAGAAATCTTTCCCGCTGCGAAGTATTTAACCTGGGTACAGGCAATGGCGTAACAGTACTGGAAGCCATTAAAACATTTGAAGAAGTAAGTGGTCAAAAACTGAACTACAAAATTGGTGCACGCCGTGTGGGTGATGTTATTGCCACGTATGCCAATAAAGACAAAGCCACTACACTGCTTGGATGGCAACCCCAGTTTAATCTTGAACAGATGATGAAAACAGCGTGGGACTGGGAAGTGAAAGTAAAAAAAGACGAAAGCCTTTACGGAAGCCAGAACGGCAACCTGAATTAATGCAACATAGCAACTTGTTGCTGCAACAAAAATCGCAGACCGACACACGTTCGTTCTGCGATTTTTTGTTTACTCTCAACTCAAAACTTTCCCTTTTCTTTGCAGCGAAATTCAGCCCGGTTGCTGCTTTTCAACTTAAAACATTTCAAATCTTTTTTAAACTTCTGCAAATGGCATTACAGGATATCCAGGTAAGCGGCAATAAAGATACCCGTAGCGGTTTTGGCGATGGTATTTTGGAAGCAGCCCGTAAAAATGAAAACGTAGTAGCATTAACTGCTGATCTTGCCGGTTCATTAAAACTCCAGGCTTTTATTAAAGAATTTCCAGAGCGTTTTATACAGGTAGGTATTGCAGAAGCAAACATGATTGGCATTGCTGCAGGTTTAACCATTGGCGGTAAAATTCCTTTCACTACTACGTTTGCTAACTTCAGTACGGGCCGTGTGTACGATCAGATCCGTCAGAGTGTTGCT
Source organism: Chitinophagaceae bacterium (assembly GCA_009996555.1). Lineage (GTDB taxonomy): Bacteria > Bacteroidota > Bacteroidia > Chitinophagales > Chitinophagaceae > Lacibacter. Next base: position 9,914 of record JAACZX010000040.1, read on the forward strand.
TACAGCGATAAGAATGTAAAGATCTGTGCATCACACGCCGGTTTAACACTGGGTGAAGATGGCGCTACGCATCAGATCCTTGAAGATATTGGTATGATGAAGATGTTACCGGGAATGACGGTGATTGTTCCTTGTGACTATAACCAAACCAAACAGGCAACCATGGCTGCGGCAGAATTCCACGGCCCTCTGTACCTGCGTTTTGGCCGCCCTGTATGGCCCATCTTTACCAAACCAGAAGATGAATTTGTAATTGGTAAAGCGCAAAAGTTCAGCGATGGTACTGATGTAACCATTTTTGCATGCGGCCACATGGTATGGTATGCTATCCAGGCTGGCTTGCAATTGCAGGAAAAAGGTATTTCGGTTGAAGTGATCAACATTCATACAATCAAACCTTTGGATGAAGAAGCTGTATTGGCTTCCATCAAAAAAACAAAATGTGCTGTTACTGCTGAAGAGCATAATGTGCTTGGTGGCTTAGGCGACAGCATTGCACAGGTTGCTGCAAAACACTTCCCTGTTCCTATTGAAATGGTGGGCACGCAAGATACCTTTGGTGAAAGCGGTAAGCCAGTTGAATTGCTCAAGAAATATGGATTGGATGTAGCAGATATTGTTGCTGCTGCTGAAAAAGTGATAAGCAGAAAATAAGAGAACTACTTGCTTATAATAATAAACCCCGACCGTGAGGCGGGGTTTTGTATTTTCTTCTTTA
>JAACZX010000004.1 GCA_009996555.1 Chitinophagaceae bacterium
ATCGGGACTTTCCACTTTGTTGACAATGGTTTTAGGATGCACTTCTATGTATTGTGTTTTGAGATTGGTTTCTTCCCATTCATCAATGCCTTCGATGTGTTCTTTGGTGACTTCGTTTTTTAAAAACCGGTTCTTGGTGTTGAACTGTGCACCACGGCCGGCATGGTACTGCTGCGTTTCATCGGCATCTTTTGGTTTTACTTTATAATGATCCTGTTGTAGTTTCTCTGACATGGTGTATTGTTTTTTTTGCCGCAAAGACGGGAAGACGGAAAGAAGCACAAAGACGACGCTTATAAATAACTCTCCCTGCTTTGTTGTTACTGCAAGGTTCTGAAACTCCAGCCGTCGTACGATCTGGTAACGATGTTCGTTCAATGGCCGCTTTAGCAGCAACATACCATCGGCAATAAAACGTCCTGTGAAATGTTTATGCGAATATTCGAGCCAGCCTTTTTCGTATTGCCAGGGTTCGAGCTTGCGTGCAATCGTGAGGTGCGGTTCAAGAATAAAATGCGGTTTGTTATCGTCGTTGAGTTTCATGAGTCGTTGCGCTTCCGTACGAATGGTTTTTACCAGCGATTGTATCGGCAGCTTGCTTACTACGTTAATGTAAATAGTATGACTCGGAAAACTTCCATAATCACGCAACTCCACTTTAATGGGATGAAAGCCCATAGCGATCATGTTGAGGCGATTCACCAATCGCTCTTCCATTAATTCGTACTGTAAAAAATTAGCCAATGTAATATGCGGCTTGCCCCACTTTGCATAATCGTTCTTGTACTTTTCTGAAAATTCTGTTTTCACTTTTATTATACGGTTCCATAACTCTTCGTGGGGGCTCAATACCAATAGATACTCGTACACACGATAGCCGGGAATAGTTGCTGTTGTGATTGATTGTAATTGCATAACGGACGATTTTTGATTTTTGATTGGCGATTTCAGATGTACATGCTTACTGTTCACCGATGCATTGATTGCTTTGTTCAATACATGCAGTGTGCAAACGATGCACAAAAACTCCAGGCTTGTTTGTTGTGTAAGTCGATCAGCTTACTTGCTGATGGGGTGAGTTTGAAGTAACAATCTGAAAAAATATTTTCGTCAATTGCAGCACTAAATTACTAAAAGTTTTAGCTTTACCAAACTTTCTTACGAACCCAGACATACTTTTTTATCACCACTCTTGCAGTTAGCCGGAGTTAAATTATTTTTTATGGATGGGGAAGATTTTTTTGGTGCCGCTTACAAAGGCAGTAAACAGTTTACACAACAACAGGTACGCACAGCAAATGCCACGGGCTTTGGCGCCGCTGCTGACGATTATGCCGAACGTGGCATTGATTTAAATGAACAGCTGATCAAGAATAAACCAGCTACGTTCTTTTTTAAGATGAAAGGCGATGCCATGCAGCAGGCGGGCATTTTTGATGGCGATATTTTAATTGTTGACCGCTCATTAAAACTTGCCAATGGAAAAATTATTGTGGCGGTATTGAATGGAGAACTATTGGTGCGAAGATTTCACAAAAATTTTTCGTCAGAATTTTTAATTGCCGAAAATGACCGATACAAAAACATTAACCTGGCAGAGTTCGACGACTTTAAAATGTGGGGAGTGGTGGTTTATGTAATCAGGTCTCTGGCCTGAAGGCCAGAGCAAGTCATAAACCCAGAGCAAGTCATGATTTGCTCCAGCCTTCAGGCTGGAGATCAAAAAAATATTTTTTATGCCAATGATCAAAATATGGATCCATTTAGTATGGGCCACCAAAAGTCGAAAACTATTATTAGATAAAAGCATCCGGCAAAAAGTGTGGCAACACATGCGAACCAATGCACTGGCAAAACAAATTCATATTGATTTTATTAATGGACATGTTGATCATGTGCATATACTTCTTTCCATAAATGCAGACCAAACAATTGCAAAGATTGTTCAGTTGATCAAAGGCGAAAGTTCGTTCTGGATCAATAAAAACAATTTGTGTGATGACAAATTTGAATGGCAGGATGATTATTTCGCTGTGTCGATAAGTGAATCGGGTGTAAATGCTGTAAGAGAATATATTAAAAACCAGGAAGCACATCATGCAAAGAAAACATTTCAACAGGAGTATGATGAGTTCATGAATAAATATGGATTCCTGTTAATCAAAGATTCCCAGGGTTGAAACCCTGGGCAAGTCAGAAACCCTGGGCAAGTCATCCAAGACAAGTCAAATAATTATGATGCAACAACATAGAATGACAACTGACTTGCTCCAGCCTTCAGGCTGGAGATATAAAAATGAGCAGAACACAATGGGCTTTAGCCCATGTTTCGGTAGTATGTATGCAATCGTTGATTGCAATAATTTTTATTGTTCCTGCGAACGCTTGTTCAAACCGCATCTCGATAACAAGCCTGTTGTTGTACTCAGCAACAACGATGGCTGTATTATCAGTCGCAGCGATGAAGCCAAAGCATTGGGTGTGGATATGGCCGGGCCTTATTTTATGGCGAAGCCATTGATTAAAAAACACGACGTAGCTGTATTCAGCAGCAACTACAATTTATATGGCGATTTAAGTATGCGGGTGATGGATACTTTACGCAGCATCATTGGTGAAGAGAACGTAGAAGTGTATTCAGTTGATGAAGCATTCGTTGATCTCAGCATTTTTCCAACAGAGGATCTTGAACGTATTGCACGTGACATGCGGGAAAGAGTTGAACAATGGACAGGTATTAAAGTATCTATTGGTGTGGCTCCAACAAAAGTGCTGGCCAAGCTGGCCAATCGCTTGTCGAAGAAAAATAAAAAAGAAACGGATTGTGTGTTGGTGCTGGATACGGAAGAAAAAATAAGAAAAGGATTAGAACAAACACCAGTGGGAGATATTTGGGGCGTGGGTTATCAGTACGCACAAAAATTAAAAGAACAATGGTTTATTGATGATGCGTTGCAGTTAAGTAAGATGAGTGAAGAGTTTGGCCGCCTGCACCTGGGCGGTGTTGTAGGTGTGCGATTGATTCGTGAACTGAATGGCATTGCATCGAAAGACATGCAGGACGAACTCGTTACGAAAAAAATGATCGCCACCACACGCATGTTCGGCAGCCCTGTTGACAACATTCATGATATTAAAGAGGCCGTTGCTACCTATACATCAAGGGCTGCCGAAAAATTAAGACGACAATACAGTGCAGCCAGCATCATCAGTGTGTTTGTGGTAGCGAAAGGCGAAAATCACAACGTAACATTCAACCGGGGCATTACGCATAGCCGGTACGCTACACTGCCGGTTGCAACATCGTTCACCAATGAACTGATTAAACCGGCCGTTGCACTTGTAGATAAACTCTATAAAAAAGGTACACAGTACAAAAAAGCAGGCGTCATGTTGAGCGGACTTGTACCTGATGCATCGATACAAGGCAATTTGTTTGTATCGGAAACAAAAAACAACAGTCGTTTATTGATGGATATGATCGACAATATCAACTTCAGCCAACGGGATGATGTATTGAAGTTTGCAGCCAGCGGTACCACACGAGACTGGAAGATGCGGCAGGAATTACGCAGTCCACGTTATACAACAAGATGGGAAGAATTGTATGAAGTGAAATAGTTTAAAAATCTTTATCAAACAATCCTCTTTGCTTCGGTTTAGGTTTTTCACTCACACCTCCTTCAATAAACTTCGGCTTCATTAAATTCAAGCCCATTTCTTTATTCATCTTGTCACCTAAATAAACGGTGAGCTCAGGCGATGTTGCTTCATCGTGCATGTGCATAAAGAAATAGGTTTCTTCCATGCCTTGCTGCTGCCAGTGTTTCATCCGCTGCACCCAGGCATCGCAACGGGTGTAATCCGATTTGTGCAAACTGTTACCTACATAACGGATAAATACTTTCGGTACAGTTACATGCATGTGTGCACAATCTCTTCGCCCAGCAGTATCGGTGATGACTGCACCAATATTCATTTGCTTTAGTGTAGTGAAGAGTTCATTTCGTATATCTTCTTTACCAAACCAATCGGGGTGACGCACTTCTAAAAAGAACTGCAGGTCTTTTGGCAGTGAAGCCATATAATCAAACAATTCCGTTTTCCGCTTCGGAAAAAACGTATCACTCACCTGTACGAAGATGGGACCCAGATGTTCTTCAAACCCAACAATTCCACGAAAGAATTCATTGGTAATAAAATCTTTCCCTTTCAAACTGCCACGGTGTGTTACACCCTGGTACATCTTCGGGCAAAATTTAAAATCCATACCTTTTGCTTTTTCTGCCCATTTGCGAATGCCTGCTTCGCCATACACTTTGTAATGTGTTGCATTCAGCTCGATGCTGTTATAATGCTGCACATAGTGTTGCAGAAAATCTTTCTCTTTCGTTTTGGGCGGATAGATCTTGCCTACCCATTCTGTTCGTCCCCATTTAGCACAACCCAAATATACTTTTGCATCTTTTGCTGCTTTACCGCTGAGTACTGTGTTGTTAAACAAAGGTTCAGCAGGCAATGAAAAATCAATGCTGTTCAATTCCTGTTCATTTACTCTTCCAAACTCCATTAGCGAATCTTTTTCCAAATCTACATATCCTCTAACTATTGTAACTTTCCTTCATGCGATTATTCTTCTTTCTGCTGTTTTGCGGCCATAATGCTTTTGCACAACAACCGAATATCATTTACATCATGAGTGATGATCATGACAATGATGCCATCAGTGCATACAACAAACAGTTTATTCAAACGCCAAATATCGACCGCCTGGCGAAAGAAGGTATCCGCTTTAATAAAGCATTTGTAGGTAATTCTATTTGTGCACCTGCAAGAGCAACGCTGCTTTCCGGTCAACATTCACATAAAAACGGTGTGAAAGACAACCGTACCCCCTTTGATACAACGAAAACTACCATTGCGCATCATTTGCACAATGCAGGCTATCAAACTGCATTGATCGGCAAATGGCATTTAATTTCCAAGCCACAAGGCTTTGATTACTGGAAAATATTACCGGGGATGGGTCAGTACCATGATACAAGAATGATCTTAATGAGTGGCGACACTATTACTACGAAAGGTTATTCGGCCGATGTAATAACCGATGATGCCATCAACTGGCTCAACAACAGAGATAAAAACAAACCATTCGCCTTATTCTTTCATCATAAAGCTCCGCACCGGAATTTTGTGCCAGACCTAAAACATCTTGAACAATTCATTAAACGAACTTATCCTGAGCCTTCAACATTGTATGCTGATACAACAGGAAAAGGTGCAGCATGGGCAAAACAAACCATGAATATTTTGTTGGATATGCGCTTGAGTGCCGACTTGAAAGTTGATCCTGCATACTTAGCTGATATTCCGGAACTGAAACCAGATACAGATGATATTGCAACATACAATGCCATTATTAAACGTATGCCCGAAAACCAACGTGAACGTTACAAAGAAATTTATGCCGGGCGTGGTAAGCTTATTCAGCAAAAGAAATTACGTGGAAAAGAGTTGATGAAATATAAATACCAATGGTATATGCAGGACTATCTTGCATGTGTAGCTTCTATTGATGAAAGTATAGGAAGAATTTTAAACTATCTCGACGAAAATAAACTCACGAACAGCACCGCCGTTTTATACACGAGCGACCAGGGATTTTATTTAGGTGAGAATGGTTGGTTCGATAAACGGTTTGCGTATGATGTGAGTATGCAAACACCTTTGCTCATTCGCTGGCCGGGTCGCATCAAAGCAAATACTGTTACCAATACAATGGTACAGAACATTGATTTTGCACCCTCCATTTTAGACATTGCCAACGGCGATATTCCAACAACCATGCAGGGCATCAGCCTCAAACCTTTTCTTACAGGCAAACAAAAAAGCATCAACCGGAAATATCTTTACTATCATTACTACGAGTTTGTAAAAGATCATACGGTTATACCTCACCTTGCCATTCGTGGTGAACAATACAAACTCATTTATTTCTATACAGTAAATGAATGGCAGTTGTATGACCTGAAAAAAGATCCCGGTGAACAAAACAACCTTATTCATTCAGCTGCACATCAATCCATCATCAAACAATTAAAAATTGAATTGAGGAAATTGAGAGAGCAGTACGATGATCATGAACCTGCAGGTGAATTGCATTAAGCAATAAACAAATAACTTAATTGAACTCGTACAACAGTTCAGCAATTAATGCTGTCCAGCCAGTTTGATGACTTGCGCCTAACCCTTTACCACTATCGCCGTGGAAATACTCGTAAAAGAGAATGAGTCCTTCGTTACCTGGTTGTTTGTAAAACCAGTTGTAGGTTTCATGACTGCGCCGTTCACCTTTCTCATCTAAACCAAGCAGGTTAATATTACGGTATGCTAATTCTTTCGCCACATTACGCAGATTGAGATAAGAACCCGAGCCTGTTGGATATTCCACCTTCACCGAATCGCCATAGAAATCGCCGAACTCTTTAATGGCTTGTATGGTTAAGAAGTTGAGCGGAATCCACACCGGACCACGCCAGTTACTGTTTCCGCCAAACATATCGCTGGTACTGTCACCGGGATCGTACTGAATAGAATAGGTATGTCCATCGATGACTACCGAATACGGATTCGCTTCATGATCTTTTGATAATGCACGAATGCCGCCAACGGATAAAAACTCTGCTTCATCCAACAAACGTGCAAGTATAGCCAGCAAACGTTCACGTGGCACCAGTGAGATCAATATTTCTTCGCTGTCACTCTTCTCTTCATTCGGCCAGAAACGGTTTTTCGATTTACGGTAATTCTCAAACCAGTTAATGCGTTTTTTAAAATCGGTTAAACGTGCCAGACTGTTTTTATGAATTGTTGATACTGCAAACAAACTGGTTAATCCTACTGCCGATTTAATACGCAATGGCTGATGGCTGCCATCGTGCATCACCAATACATCGTAATAAAACTTATCTTCTGCGTTCCAGGTGTGTTGCTCATTCAATGCTTCGGCGATCAATACAAAATGTTCAAAGAAGCGTGTAGCTGTATCTTCAAACGCATCATCGTGCATCGCAATTTCCAATGCAATGTCCATCATGTTCAATGCATACATACCCATCCACGCCGTACCATCGGCTTGTTCTAACTGATGATTGCCGGGAATATGATGACTGCGGTTAAAGACTCCGATATTATCTAAACCAAGAAAACCTCCCTGGAATAAATTATTTCCGTTTTCATCTTTACGGTTGATCCACCACGTAAAGTTGATAAGCAGTTTTTGAAAGATGCGTTTCAGAAATTGCACATCGCCTTTACCTGTGCGTTTCTTTTCAATATTGTACACATACCAGGCGGCAGTTGCATGTACCGGCGGATTCACATCGCCAAAATTCCATTCGTATGCCGGTAATTGTCCGTCGGGTTTCATGTACCACTCACGCATAATGAGCAACAGCTGATGCTTTGCAAACACCGGATCAATTGCTGCCATAGCAATACATTGAAAAGCCAGATCCCATGCAGCATACCAGGGATACTCCCATTTATCCGGCATGGAAATAACATCTGCATTTTTCAAATGCACCCAGTCGTGGTTGCGACCAAACTTTTTGCCATTGTTCACTGGAGTAATACCATCTGTTCCATTGATCCATTGCTCTACATCAAACGCATAAAACTGTTTGCTCCACAACAAACCTGCATACGCCTGTCGTGAAATACGTTTTTGATCTTCTGTTATCGAAGAAGGAATGATGGCATTGTAATATTCATCTGCTTCACGCTTGCGCTGATCAAACAGGTTTGTAAAGCCATCAAAAAAAGCATTGTCCACATAACCATCAACCAAGCGACAGTAAATAGTTTTTGTTTCCTGTGCTTTTACATGCAGATCGTAAACCGCTGCACACTTGGTTCCGTTCTTTCGCTCTCTTAGTTTCTTCTTGTGTTTGTTATTGATCACAGCTTCATGAAAAGCATCTTTCACAAAAATGCTTTCGTTGGCTGTGCCATTGAATTTTTCTTTATTGGTTTCGTTTTCTGTAAACCACAAATCATCTGCACCCGTAAAATAAAAATAGTAATCGCCCAAACGATTGTACCATGCATGTACACAGTTGTTGTTCACATACTCCAGTACAGGCTTTATCTGCTTTTCATCGGTACTCCACTTGTTCGAAAACCATAATGTTGGCAAAACACTAATATCAGCTGCACGGTGGTACCGGTTGGTAATATCTATTTTAATGAACACATCGTTACTGTGCTGTTTGGCATAGGTAACCTTTACATCGAAGTAATGATTGTTTTTAAACGCAGACGTATCGAGTATTTCATATTCAGGTTCGTGGCGGTTACGGTTTTTATTTTCTTCATACAGTTTTTTGTACGGAAATAAACTCTGCGGATACTTGTACAAATACTCCATGTAGTAATGCGATGGAAGATTGTCGAGATAGTAATACAACTCCTTCACATCTTCCCCATGGTTACCACTGTAGTTGCCCAAACCAAATAAGCGTTCTTTTAAAATGGGATCTTTTCCGTTCCATAACGCCACACAAAAACAAAGATTCTGGAAGTAATCAGAAATACCGGCCAATCCATCTTCGCCCCACAAATACGAACGGAAATGCGAATGCTCAAAAGGGAAATAACCCCATGCATCACCATACTCACCATAATCTTCACGCACTGTTCCCCACTGGCGTTCGCTGAGGTAAGGCCCCCAACGTTCAAGTGGAACAGTTTTATTTGCATTATCTAAAAGTCGTTGTTGTTCTGCTGTCATATTCATTTATTTAACCAATGCTTTCTACAGGCACAAGAAAACCAAAGCAGTAATATATTTTATTCTGCAGTGCAATACGTATAAAACTGCATTGCAAACGTTTTCTGTTGCAATCTTTTAAATATGGAAGCAATTAAAAAGCTACTCGAAGAATAACCGGAGTTGCTTAAAGTTACAGGTATTTTTTATGGAGTTGATACAGCACTTTTACGGCTTCAGGCGTCATGCCACGTGTAGTATCCATTAAAAAATGACGTTTAAAGCCAACAATGGCAGCACTTGTATCTTTTACATCGTATCCTACAATACGTATCGCCGTGAGGTAATCGAAATTTTGCGGCACCTGTACGTTGGCCGTATCATTCCACCACAAACCAAAACCTTTTTCGCTGAGTGTTTTCCAGGGAAAGCGCCAGTTAGGATCGTTCTTACGAGTGGGTGCAATATCGCCATGACCAATAAAATTAGCAGCAGGAATATTGAATGATTTTTTCAAACGTTCCAACAATAAATTCAAACTGTTTATCTGGCGTTCATCAAAATACTCAAAACCATTATTGTCTAACTCAATACCAATACTGTTTGAATTGATGTCAGTTGAATTTCCCCATCTGCTTACACCTGCATGATGTGCACGCAAATAATCATTGAGCATGTGAAAAACAGTACCATCTCTGCAGATCACATAATGTGCGCTCACTTGCGTACGTGGCAGCGTAAACGTTTTCAACGTTTGCTCGCAACTGTTTTGTGCTGTGTGATGAATGACAACATAATTCGGTCTGCGCATCGAAAGGTTGGTAGTCCCCACAAAATAAGGTGCATTGTTTACCGAATCCCGCAATGGGTATTGCTGCAACAATTTCGCAAATGACTTGCTTTGCTTTTTGTACGACTTGTTGGTGGCCTTATAAGGATTGTTCGAACAGCTTCCGCCCAGCAACAGCAGCACCGGCAGCAGCACATACAGTTTTCTCATAACGGCAATTTAACCCATTTCGGCCAAACGTTGTTTTTCTGCTTATGGTCATTCGCACATCTGCCTTTCATCATAGTTTTTCTGTATTGCTGTTTCTACCTTGTCTGAACAATTTTACTCACTCTCTAAATATATGAACAATGAAAAAGTATTATTTCTTATTCATGATGTTCATTGCTCTCAACGCAAACGCACAAAGCTGGACAAAAGATTATGATTATGTAGATGAATTTTCATCCGGATTGGCGAAAGTTACAAAAGGAAGCAAGTATGGTTATGTAAACAAGCAAGGTGTGCTGGTTGTACCACTTATTTATGATGAAGCAATGACTTTACGTGAAGGCAAAGCTACCGTTCAAAAAGGCGGCAAATGGGGCTATATTGATTCTACCGGTAAAGAAGTAGAAGAGTTTAAATACGAAGATGCCGGTTGTTTTCGTGACAGTTTAGCCGTTGTTCGGCTGCATGGCAAATATGGTTTTGTCGATCATAATTTCAAAGTAGTTATTCCATTTAACTTTGAATCAGCCCGAGGATTTTCTGAAGGTCTGGCCCCTGTATCGAACAGTAAAGGTTTGTGGGGTTACATTAACAGAAAGGGAAACCTGGTTTTTGAATACCAATACAACTTTGCTGATTTCTTTGTTGACGGACAGGCAAGAGTGATGAAGAATGGTAACTTAATTATGATCGATAAAAAAGGAAAAGAAGTAAAAGAGAATGAACAATAATGGTTTAAGATTAAAAGAAAGGCGCTCCATTGAGCGCCTTTCTTTTTTGTTACATATTTCTGCGGTACTGTCCGCCAACTTCGTATAAAGCATGCGTTATTTGCCCCAGTGAACAATACTTTGCTGTTTGCATTAATTGAGCAAAGATATTTCCGTTGGTTACTGCAACCTGTTTCAGCTTTTTCAGTTCTTCATCACAACGTTTTTCATTCCGTTTCCAGAAAGCCTGCAGGTTGCTGATCTGTTGTTCTTTTTCTTCGGTTGTACTGCGTATCACTTCGCCGGGAATGGTTGTTGGACTACCATTCTTATTCAGGAACGTATTTACACCAACAATGGGCAATTCACCGGTATGTTTCTGGTGTTCGTAATACAAACTTTCTTCCTGTATTTTATTACGTTGATACATACGCTCCATTGAACCCAACACACCACCACGCTCGGTAATACGGTTGAATTCATTCATCACTGCATCTTCGACCAAATCTGTTAACTCTTCAATTAAGAACGCACCTTGATTGGGGTTTTCATTTTTTGCAGTACCAAGTTCTCTGTTAATGATCAACTGAATCGCCATTGCCCTGCGTACACTTTCTTCTGTTGGTGTAGTAATAGCTTCATCATAAGCATTTGTGTGGAGCGAATTACAGTTATCGTAAATCGCATACAACGCCTGCAATGTTGTGCGTATATCGTTGAAGTCAATTTCCTGTGCATGCAAACTTCTTCCCGATGTTTGAATATGATACTTCAACATCTGGCTGCGTTTGTTGGCTTTGTATTTATATTTCATGGCCTTTGCCCAGATCTTTCTTGCCACACGACCGATTACACTGTACTCCGGATCCATTCCGTTGCTGAAGAAGAAAGAAAGATTCGGTGCAAAATCATCAATGTTCATTCCACGGCTGAGATAGTATTCAACATAGGTAAATCCATTTGCCAATGTGAATGCTAATTGTGTAATAGGATTTGCACCTGCTTCTGCAATATGATAACCGCTGATGCTGACGCTGTAAAAATTGCGAACGTTCTGTTCAATGAAATATTCCTGCACATCACCCATCAACTTCAATGCAAATTCTGTGGAGAAGATGCAGGTGTTTTGTGCCTGGTCTTCTTTTAAAATATCGGCCTGCACTGTTCCTCTTACTTGCTGCAATGCAGTCTGGCGACATTGTTCATACACATCAGCAGGCAATACTTCATCGCCACTTAAACCCAGCAAGCGTAATCCTAATCCATTGTTGCCCGATGGCAATTCATTTGGTGAAGACGTATTGTTGTATGATGGCTTTGCAGTAACGCCATACTTTTTCTCAAATGCATTATTCACCATTGACCATTCACCATTCACCTCTATCCATTTCTCACATTGCTGATCAATTGCTGTGTTCATAAAGAATGCCAGCAGCATTGGAGCCGGACCGTTAATGGTCATGCTTACTGATGTTTTCGGATCGCAGAGATCAAAACCACTGTAGAGTTTTTTTGCATCATCAACTGTTGCAATACTTACACCACTGTTGCCCACTTTACCATAGATGTCGGGACGATGAGCTGGATCCTCGCCATAAAGTGTTACACTATCAAATGCAGTTGACAAACGTTTTGCCGGTTGATCGAGCGATACATAGTGAAAGCGTTTGTTGGTACGTTCGGGACCACCTTCGCCAGCAAACATTCTTGTTGGATCTTCACCTTCACGCTTTAATGGAAACACACCTGCGGTAAACGGAAAACTGCCCGGCACATTTTCCTGCGCCTGCCATTTGAGCAAGTCGCCCCAGTCTTTATATTTTGGCAGCACCACTTTCGGAATGCGTGAACCACTTAAGCTGATGCTGAACAGCGGTTGCTTGATGACTTTATCACGCACTTTATATTCATAAAAATCCTGTTGATAGGCTTTTACTTTTTCGGGCCAGTGTGCAATGAGTTTTTTTGCAACAGGAGTTTGCAGTTCGGTGAGTTGAAGGATTTGTTTTTCTATTTCTTCAATAACCGCTGACGGGGCTTTAGCCGCCGTCAGGGTTTGCGCAGCACCCTGCAGTTGATAAATTTTTGATGCAATAGCCGCCTGGTCTTCTACCAGTTGATTATAATCTTTAACGGTATCTGCAATTTCGCTGAGGTAACGCACACGTGCAGGAGGAATGATGAGTGATTTACTCACTGTATCCCGGTGTGTTACATGTTCAACGCCAGTAAACTTAGTATTGGTTTTTGTTTCTACTGTATGAATAATTTTTTCGAACAGTTCGTTTACACCTGTATCATTAAACTGGGAAGCAATGGTGCCTACAATTGGCAACTCATCGTCCTTCGCCATAAACAGTTGATGGTTGCGTTTGTATTGCTTACGTACATCAGCCAATGCATCCAATGCACCTGCTTTATCAAATTTGTTAATGGCAATGACATCGGCATAATCAAGCATATTGATTTTTTCCAGTTGCGATGCGGCTCCGTATTCCGGCGTCATCACATATAAACTCACATTGCAGTAATCGAGGATCGATGCATCGCTTTGTCCAACACCCGCACTTTCTAAAATAATAAAATCAAAGCCTGCTTCTTTGCAGATATCGATTGCTTCCTGCACATGTGCACTCAATGCTTTATCGCTTTCTCTTGTTGCCAAACTACGCATATAAGCACGTGGACTGGAAATAGAGTTCATCCGAATACGATCGCCCAGCAATGCACCACCTGTTTTTTTCTTTGATGGGTCAACAGAAACAACCGCAATGGTTTTATCAGTGAATGCATTTAAATAACGACGAACAATTTCATCTGTTACCGATGATTTACCTGCACCGCCGGTTCCTGTAATTCCTAATACAGGTATTTTGGAGTTTGGAATTTGGAGTTTGGGATTTGGGTTTCCATTTTCAGCATTGGTAATTTTTCGTGCAACGATTCTAACATCTTTCAACTCACCTAAGGTCATTGCTGTTTTATACTCACCACTGCCGTTGAGCGAAATATCACATTGCTTTATCACATCTTCAATCATTCCTTCCAGCCCCATCTGTCTTCCATCATCAGGCGAATAGATTCTTGTAATGCCGTATTGATGCAGCTCTTCAATTTCATCTGGCAATATTGTTCCGCCACCACCACCAAAGATTTTAATATGGCCGCAACCATTTTCATCCAGCAGATCTTTCATGTATTTGAAAAACTCTACATGTCCGCCTTGATAGGAAGTAATGGCAATGCCTTGCGCATCTTCTTCAATAGCAGCTTCTACAATTTCAAGCACGCTGCGGTTATGGCCGAGATGAATAATTTCGGCGCCTTTGCTTTGCATGGCGGACAGCGCTGGCCTGATCGCCCTGTCCGGCGGCGCGCAGGGCAGCGTCGCCCAGGCAATCCAAGTGTTGGCAAAAATAGTTAATTCTGTTGCAAGGTAAGTGCAAAAAAAATGCTCCCGTTGGGGAGCATTTTTTAAATGCGAAACAAAAATTAATACCCTGGGTTTTGAGCCAGATCAGGATTTACATTTCGCTCTCTTAATGGAATAGGGAAAGTCATTTTATCTGAATTCCAGGCATTGCCATCAACAGTTAATCGCAAACGTTTAGCATCCCACAAACCTTGCCCTTCAAATGCAAGCTCCAATTCTCTTTCATCTAATATTTGTTGCAGTGTTGGCGCTGCGAGTAACACTAAACCTGCCCTGCCTCTTGTTTTATGCAGGTCTGCTTCTGGTGTTGCTCCTGTGGTTGTACTTAAACGTCTGTTGCATTCTGCCCGTGTTAAGTATGCTTCAGCCAAACGCATAAATTTTACGTTTTTGTAAATATCTCTCCATTTACCACAACGCCACTCGCCATATTCAAAGAAGAAAAGGCTGCGGCGGGTATCAAGCACGCTATATTTAGCGTAGTGAGCTGCTGTAACCTCAATATCACCATCTCTTGCACCGTATGTATCTGTACTGAAATAAGTAAAACAGCTATTGGTACCTGCCTGATCTGTAACCTGCATTGCAAACAAATCTTCAGTTGTGTTGGCAGAATTGTTGAACGCATTGCTATAATTGCCAACAAGTGAGAAACCGTTTGCTTCGGCCACAGTAATGCAGCGATGAGCAGCATCTCTTGCTTCGGCAAACTTATCTTGTTGTAAATAAACTCTTGCAAGTGCTAATGATGCAGAAGGTTTATTGGCATAAAAGCCATTCTTCGCAGGAAGATCTGTTTCTGCCTGAGTAAGATCAGTAATTATTTGCTGATAAACAGCTTCAACACTTGACCTGGGTAACAGGTAAGCTGCATCCTGTGGAGTATTGGGACCAGGTGCAGTAATAAGTGGCACACCTTTTAAAGAAGCTGCACCTCCGGCAAAATATGGTTTCTCGCCGAAAAACTTAACCAATTCAAAGTAAGCCAAAGCACGTTGAAACTTTGCCTCAGCAGATACCTTTGCTTGTTCCGCAGCCGCAACTACAGAAATATTTGCCAGGATATTGTTTGCGTTAAAAATAACCCTGTAGGCCTGTGAATAAGTTGCTGCTACATAGCTATTACTTACAAGAATAGTTTTACCCCATATTTGTTTAGGTTCCGGAAAAGTACCTACCCAATTCAAATCTCCACCACTTGCCATAAGTTCACTCATCCATAATGCGTCACCACCAAATAAACTGGCAGCTCCCATAGCTGCATAATTAGCTACCAAAACCTTCTTTACTTTATCGCTTGTTGAAAATGCATCTGCTGCGCCTATTGATTGAGGGTTGACCAGATTTAGTTTTTTGTCGCAGGCTGTCATTGTTACAAGACCAGCCAGTATTATAAATATTGCTATTTTTTTCATGATAATCTTTTTGGGTTGATTAATTAGAGTCCAACAGTTAAACCAAACACAACGCTTTTAATTTGGGGAGCCGCATAAAAGTCGCTTCCCTGGTTTACATTCCCTGCACGATAATCCGTATTCACTTCCGGATCCCAACCTGGGTATTTCGTAAAAGTTAAAAGATTAACTGCACTTACATAAATACGGGCATTTGAAAGCCTGGCCTTGCTTAAAATGTTTTGAGGCAGATTATAACCCAATGTCAGATTCTTCAAACGAACATAGCTGGCATCATATATATATCTTGTGCTCATACTTGGACTGTCAAAATCACCAAATCTGTTTAAACGGGCTTCCGGCACATTGGTAATATCACCAGGTTTTCTCCATCGATTCAATTGATCACGTGTTTGATTGTCGAACCAGTCTGCACTGGCACTCATGAATCCACCGGCACCATCCTGGACCTGGTTGCCGAATACTCCTTGAAATAAAAACGTCAGTTCAAGACCTTTCCATGAAAGGGTATTACTAATGCCAGCGATCCAATCGGGATTAGGGTCGCCAATAATAAATTTTCCGGCATCACCGTAAACATTCGTTTTTGTTTTACCATCCTGCTCATAAAACAAGGGATCGCCATTGGCTGGATCTACCCCGGCATACTTCACTCCATAAAAAACACCAATAGGCTGGCCAATAATTACTGCATTTGAGAAGCGGGCATCACTTGGTAATATTTCTTTTTGCTGCCCATCCAGTTTCAGCATTTTATTTTTATTTCTTGCAGCGTTAACGCTGGTTGTCCACTTGAAATCACGGGTACTGATATTAACAGAGTTCAGAGATATTTCAATACCCTTGTTTTCCATTTCACCAATGTTGCCTAAAACAGAAGTAGTTCCTGAAGTTGAAGGGGTTGGTACAGCCAACAGCATATCTGTTGTCTTTTTATTGTACCAGCTTAATTCACCACTTATACGATTGTTAAGTAATCCAAATTCAAAACCAACATCAGTTGTTGATACTTTTTCCCAGCGAAGATCATCATTACCAAAATTGGTTATGGTTAACCCTGCTCCCGTTGTTCCATATTTTACACTGCCATACTGTGGTATTGAAGAGTAAAAGCCAACCCCCGAATTATTACCAACAACCCCATAGCTGGCACGAAGTTTTAAGAAGCTGAGCCATTTGCTGTTTTTCAAAAACTCTTCGTCACTTATGATCCAACCGGCAGAAACACTTGGGAATGTACCATACTTGTAATTACTTCCAAATCTGGAATCACCATCTATTCTCGCATTTAAACTGATTAAATACTTGCCGTTAAAGCTATAGTTAGCACGTGCAAAATATGAAACTAGATTATTCATATCATGCGTGGTTCTTCCGCCGGTAATAGTACTGGCGCCCGCTAATGTTTTGATTGTTTCATCAGCGAAATTTTCTCCTTCCACAAATGAATACTCATCGTAACGGTTTTCAAAGCTCATGCCGACAGTAGCATCCACTTTGTGCTTATCTCCTATTGTGGTTACATAGTTGAAGTAGTTATTTGTTGTCCAACGTGTGTTTCTAAACCACTGCGCCCATGCTGCACCTCCAATGCCGGCACCACCATCGGTACGGCTTCCCCAAAAACGTTCATCACTTTGGTTAACCATATCAAGTCCCAGTTCATTCCTGAGTATAAGGCCTTTAACAATCCTGCTTTCGGCGTATATATTTCCCTGGTTCCGATAACCTCTTGCATTATTCTGCGCATCTTCCACATCGATCAAGCCATTATAATACGTTGTTGTTGGTGTATTATATAAAACTCCTTGTTGATTACGGAAAGGAGTAATGGGAGACATCGCAACTAATTGCATGGGTGTATTAAAAGCATTGTCTGCAGAAAGTCTTTTCCGATCAGTTTTAACAAGACTCATATTCAAACCCACTTTCAACCAATTTGTCATTTGGTTATCCATATTGAAACGCAAACTCATCCGCTTGAATTTGTTTGCAATCAAAATACCATCCTGGTTATTAATACCGCCACTCAGGTAGAACTTATTCTTTTCTGTACCGCCTTGTGCACTTAATTCAATATTACTTGTGCCGGCATTATCGTTGAAAGCTGCGTTTTCCCAATTATTATCTGTTTGAAGTGTACGCCAATCGCTGTAACCACTATAACGTGTAAACCTGTTTTCAACATAAGTGATCATGTCAGCAATTGCGGCTGCTTCACTGGCATATCCTCTGTCATTACCTGCCCTGTTGTAATGATACTTGGCCGTATTAATAGCCGCTTCTCTAAACAGTTCAATGTATTCTGCTGCATTTAAAAAACCTCTTTTATTGGTAGGGTTCTGGAAACCATATTGTGTATTGAACGTAAATTTTGTTTTACCTGCTTTACCTCTTTTTGTAGTGATGAGAATAACACCATTAGCTGCCCGGCTACCATAAATTGCTGCAGCAGATGCATCCTTCAGAATATCAAACGATTCAACGTCATTAAAATTAATATCAGAGGAAGCACTTCCAAAAACACCACCCACCAAAGGCACACCATCTACAACATAGAGTGGTTCATTACTACCATTGAGTGAACTGGCGCCCCGAACTCTTATTTTAATGCCTTCACCAATTTTACCATTTTGTGCCTCCACGAAAACGCCAGCTGCCCGTCCCTGCAAGGTTTGAGACAAATCCGCCACCGGCATATTTTGAACGTCAGATCCTTTTACTCTTGCAATAACACTCGTTACATCCCTCTTAACCTGGGTTCCATAACCTGTAATTACAACCTCATTCAGTGTTTTAGAAGTTTGGCTAAGTGTAATATTTACCACATTACCTTTTACATCCACCTCCTGATC
>JAACZX010000349.1 GCA_009996555.1 Chitinophagaceae bacterium
AATCAGTGTAATGATAACGACGCATATCCACCCACGTTTCCAACGCACCGTAGCCATACAGGGCGATGTATTTCTGCAACATGATGTGTGATAATGTAAGATCATTTGCAGATGCCGGTACTACAGACGTGTTTGCAAGAAATGCATTTCTTACAGCAGGTGTAAGCACGTGCGGTGTGGGAACATTCGTAGAGAAATCGGTCTGCAGCATTTCAAAGTTCAATTCAATTGCTTTGCGGTAAGCTGCCAAAGCAGTTGCTTTATCATTTTTAATAAACGCAGCTTCAGCTTTCATGAACTGTACTTCACTTGCAGTAATAACAGGAATAGGACTTGCATTACGGAAAATAAAACGAGCCCTGCTGTCGTTTGCCGGAGGAACCAATGAATCGTAACGGGCACCCCAGAAACTTTCCGGACGGTCTGCTGTATTTGTGATGGAAATTACGCCAGCATTCAATGGAATGCCATTGAACTGTTCGCTTTGTGAAGGACGCAGCAGATACCATTTACGAGGATCGCTTACACCGGTAAACGCACTGTTGTTTCCATTCATCAGGTTGGCAATGTATGCACTCTGCCTGATGGCATAACCACTGCCGAGGTTGTTACGTAAGGGACCAAAGAAATTATTATCTGCAGAAAGACCGGTCGTGGCTTTGAATTTCACGTAAGCATTTTCTGCATTGGTAGCAATGGCCTTATCACAATAAAAAATGACAGAGTCAGCTTTGTATTCTGCTTTATTGCTGAGGTGGTGATGTGAGCGTGCAAGAATGGCGTACACAAATTTTTTCCATTTGTTTACATCGCCGTTGTAAAGATAAGCATCGCCAAGTGCAAGGTTTTGCGGACTTACACCAGCACCCGGTTTTTCAAGATTTGCAAGAGCCTGGTGACAAAGATCACGGACATACTTGTAAACATCTTCTTCCTTATCAAAACGGAATGTAAGCAGGTTGGTGTTGAATGCATCTTTCAGAATCACCTCACCATGATAATCGGTGAGTTGTAACCAGCTCCATGCAAAAATGGCCTGACCTACACCCACATAATCCCATTTTTCTTCATCCGCTGCCCATGTTATCATGCGCATACAGTTCTGTCCAATATCATAGTAATGCATACGCCAGATAGAGCCTGCATTATCACTGCCATCCAATACGCCGCCCATACGTTCGTAGGTAGTGCTGGAGTTACGTGTGGCGCTTACTGTGTAGCTGGCAAAGTTCTGAATATACATGCCCACAAAACGTGCATCATTCAACACGCCATGGCCTGCACTGTTTGCAGCCATAGAAGAAATGATGGGGGCTAACAGGTTTTCTACCGGAACCTTAACAGGGGAGTTAGGGTTAAGGTAAGCCTCATCTAATTTTTTATTACAGGAAGCAACCAGTCCTGCAAGGATCAGTATTGCTGCTGCTGATTTATATATTCTTTTCATTTGTTTCATTTTTTCAAGACATTAAAAAGAAGTTCTGATACCAAAGTTTATGCTTACAGGAACGGCTATGTTACCATAGTCGAAGCCCATTGCACCCACACCACGTGAGCCTGCTGTGTTACCATTTACTGCCGGGTCTGCACCACTGTAATTCGTGATGAGAACAAGGTCATTGCAGGTAACAAACGCACTCAGTGTTTTAATAAACTTCTGTTTGCTGATGAGATTTGAAAAATTGTACGACAAACTAATATCTCTCAAACGGAGCCAGTTAATGTTCTTTTCAACAAACTCTTCTTCAGGCATTGCTGTAAAATAGCTTTGAGAAAAGTAAGGCGTTACTGCAATAGTATTTTTTGTTGGGTTAGCTGTGTTTTGTAAACCATCGTTTAACACACCTTCAATTACTCTTGGTGTAAAACGGTCAGCAGTTTTTAAACTGCGGCCCTGTAAGGTGAGGAACATATTGGTGCCATTGAAAACATCACCACCCATTCTCCAGTCCCACAACATAGTTAATGAGAAATTCTTGTAGCGGAGGCTGTTGTTGATACCCATTGTAAAATCAGGGTTACGATCACCTCTCACTTTAAATAAGGCGTCTGTAACAGGTAAACCTGTAGCAGGGTTGATGAGGATCTGTCCTGCATTGTTACGTTGGTAACCGTATGACGTAATAGAAGTTGTTGGGCCTCCTTGTACCAAGCCACCTCTTGCATTACCATACAGCCATGTATCAGCAATATAGAACTCAGGAACGTTTGCAGGAAGACTTAACACTTCATTGCGCATGCGGTTAAAGTTCAGGCCAAAATTCCAACGGAAGTTTTTGGTTTGAACAGGTGTGATAGATGCGGCGATTTCAATCCCTTTGTTTCTTGTAGAACCAACATTTAAAGTATTCAGTACGAAACCTGTACCATAGCTTGAACGGAAGTTTTCAACGATCTGATCTTCGTTCAATGTATTGTAGAAAGTAATATCAAGGTTCAACCTGCTTTTAAACAACCTGAACTCTGTACCAATTTCATAGGTCTTTTGCTTTTCAGGAACAAGGAAGGGGTTAAGGTTGGTAAAACCATAAGCAAAACCATCGCCACTGCTTCTTACATTCTGTAACACAGACTGGTTGCTGTATGCTCCGTTCAAACGTGCAGTAAGCGCCAGAGAGGAGCGGAGTTTCCAATAACTCAATACATCACCTTTTTTCAGGAAAGGAAGGATGTCTGTCATAATGAGTGACACA
>JAACZX010000350.1 GCA_009996555.1 Chitinophagaceae bacterium
ATCAAGTCCATCAATTTTATAACGGAGATGATATAGTTTCTGCTGCGTTTCTTTTCTGATCACTTCTTCATCACTCAAAGCTGTTTTAGCCTTCACATCCCAGTTGATCATGCGTTTACCACGGTAGAGATAGCCTTTGTTGTAAAGGTCAACAAACACATTGATAACCGATTGGTAATAGTCGGGATCCATAGTAAAGCTGGTGCGGTCCCAATCGAGACTGCAGCCCATTTTCTTTAACTGCTGCAGAATGATGCCGCCGTATTTTTCTTTCCATTCCCATGCATAGCCAAGAAATTCATCCCGGCTGAGTGATGCTTTCTGGATGCCTTTTTCACGGAGCATTTGCACCACTTTGGCCTCTGTTGCAATGGAGGCATGGTCGGTACCCGGTACCCAGCAGGCGTTTTTGCCCTGCATGCGGGCACGACGCACAAGCACATCCTGGATGGTATTGTTCAGGCAATGCCCCATGTGCAGCACACCGGTAACATTCGGAGGTGGAATCACCACAGTATATGGCTCACGGTCATCAGGAGTACTGTTGAAATACTTCTGCTCATTCCAGTAACCGTACCATTTTTCTTCAGATGCCTTATGCTCAAAGTTCTTACTCAGTTCCATGCAGGATGTTTATAATTTTTGGTGTGCAAAGTTAAGGAAAGCAGGGCGCATTGAGCTTAGGAATCCTCTGGTGGTGAAGGGGATAGAAAATGAAAAAGCTCCGTTTCCGGAGCTTTAAAAATAAAGTGAATAAGGTACTAGGCTGTTTGGAAACAGCAATTAAGTAAAGTTCTTATCATAGGCAATGATTAACCGAACATTAATAAGGTAATCAGTGCAATCGCTGCGAAAAATACAATAACAAAAATTGTAGTTTTCATTGTGTCACTCATTTGTGATGAATTTGATGCCATAACTTTTAAGTTTAGAAGGTTACAAATTACTTCACAGGAAATACGGAATTCTAATCGTACTGTTGAGTTCTTACAGGAGTGGTAGAGGTAAATCTTTAACGAATTTACTTTAGAATCCGCAGCTGGCAAAAAATCTGACCTTTTTATTTTAAATTGCCGGTTCGTGTTTTTACGATTTTTATGCTTTACGCAGTAACGGATATTGAGACCACAGGCGGCTATGCCTCAGCAAACGGCATTACAGAAATAGCTGTTTACATCTATGATGGTCAGGAAGTTGTAGAAAGCTTTGAAACATTGGTGAATCCGCACCAGCATATTCCCCGTTTTGTACAATCGTTAACCGGCATAACAGACGAAATGGTGCAGCTTGCCCCTTCATTTGAAGAGATAGCGCCCCGTTTACACGAACTTTTCCAGGGAAAAGTGTTTGTGGCACACAATGTCAACTTCGATTATTCTTTCGTCAGCCACCAGTTACAACAGGCGGGCTATCATCTTAATTGCAGGAAACTCTGTACGGTAAGGTATACACGCAAAATATTTCCAAAGCTGGCATCATACAGCCTGGGCAATCTTTGCAGGCATTTCGAAATACCATTGTATAACCGCCACCGGGCTGCTGGCGATGCAAAAGCAACTGTTCAGTTGCTGGAATTGTTGCGTAAGAATGATGTGAACAATCATCTGCATACGATGATCGGTAAACAATCGAAAGAGCAATACCTGCCTTTGCACCTCAATAGAGAAGATATTGACCAATTGCCGTTAACGCCGGGTGTGTATTATTTTCATGATGCAAAAGATAAAGTGGTGTATGTGGGTAAAGCTGTGCAGCTGAAGAAACGTGTAGCCAGTCATTTTTCCAACAACAAACCAAGTAAACAAAAACAGGAGTTTCAGCGAAATATTCATCGCATTTCCTACCAGCAATGTGGTACAGAGCTAATGGCTTCTGTTCTGGAGACAATTGAAATAAAACGATTGTGGCCCAAATACAATCGTGCAATAAAAGGGTATGAAGCGCAATACGGATTGTATTTGTTTGAAGACGGAAGGGGCTACTATCGTTTAGGTGTGGATAGAAAACACAAGAACGTTCCTGCTATTTACCAGTTTTACAGCAGACATGAAGGGGTAGCTGAATTAAAACGGCTGATCAGGGAATTTGACTTGTGTAATAAACTTTGTTTCATCGACAGGTCGACAGATAACAGTTGCGATATGCCTCAATGCAAAGGCGCATGTACAGGAAAAGAACTGCCTTCAGATTACAATAAACGTGTAGAAGAAGCGGTGGCGCAACTGCGGAAAGAGTTACCCAGTTTTGCCATACGTGAACGGTCTTATTTCAACGGGCAAGACAGTTGCATCTTAATGGAAGATGGCCGTTTTTACGGCATGGGCTATGTGCCAATGGATTTCGACGCAACGGTAAAAGATGAGCTTCGCAAGCAATTGCAGGAATATCCTGAATATGATTTTGTGCGAAACATCATTAAACGTTACGCATTAGAGCAACCCGATAAAGTGGTATGGCTTTAAGAAAGCTGTTAGCTATTGCTGCAAGCAAATACCTGTAAAAGGATTCAAAACATAAGAACCGAGAACTAAAAACCAGAAACAATAAACTGTTTTACTGTCTTGTCCATGTATCGGTACGGCCAATCAATGATACACCGATATATCCCCGTACTTTCAGTGTGTTGTTGCCATCGAGTGCCATTTTGCAAGAGTAAGTTTTGCCGTTTTTGGG
>JAACZX010000706.1 GCA_009996555.1 Chitinophagaceae bacterium
ATGGGCAGATTGAAGACCGCACCCAAACATGCACAGCGGATCTTTCGTTTATTCAATACACTTTGCAGCACACCAATGATACTTACGCCCATTACAACTAATGTGATCCAGTTTGTAAGCACAGGATTGAAATTAATGGCGAAGGCGATACCCAATGCTAATTCAACAAACGGATAGATATAACCCCAGCTGCGAAAACGTTTTGCAACAAGATCATACATCGAATAACTTTCAGCAAACCCGTGCAGGTCTAATAATTTAAAGAACGAAAAAATGAGGAAGAACCCACTCATGAATACCTGCATGAACTGCATACTGTTTATGCTGTTGCCGGTCCATGAAAGCAGAAGGCTTAATACCGAAATATAGCCGAAAATGAGCAGGATGGGTTTGTAAGTAGCCAGCCAGCTTTTTGTTTGTTCAGCTGTTTCGTTGTGATGAGGTGCCGCAATCTGGTATTTACTATCGCTGCCTCCAATAGCAGTTTGAAATGTGCTGAGTGAAATATGCTTCTGCATTTCAATGGTAGCAGTGTTTGTGTCTTTCGAAACATCTACCGATAAAACATCGGGTACAGACAGCAGCTTGCTTTTTACTTTTGCTTCGCAGCTGCTGCAGGTCATGCCGGTAAGGCTGTAATTATGTGTCATAGCAATTTAATTTATACAAAGCTATGCACACACTCAGCCGGGGCTGTTACAGAATCATGGATTCGATTTACACTATTTAAAGCTCCTCGATATTTCTGCGTTTATTTTCTTTCAACGATTTAAAGAAGGTAGGAGTGAGCCCGGTTTGTTTTTTGAATTGACTGGAGAGATGTGCAACGCTGCTGTAGCCAAGTTCAAATGCTATTTGTGAAAGAGATAACTCATCATACATGAGCAGTTCTTTTACTTTCTCAATCTTTTGGGCGATGTAGTATTTTTCAATCGTTGTGCCTTCTACCTCGGAGAACAGGTTGCTGAGGTAACTGTAATCATGATGAAGCTTTTTGGAAAGATGAACAGAGAGATTTTCGTTTAGTTCTTCTTTGTTATGATGAATGAGCTCAATGATGATGGTTTTGATCTTGTCGATGATCTTGCTTTTGCGGTCATCGATCAGTTCAAAACCCAGCTGTTTAATGTTATTGCTGAACTGCTGTAATTGTTTGGGTGTTGGTTCTTTCTTTAATTCCACTTCGCCCAATTGCACATGCAATGGCTGAATGCCTGCTTTTTCAAGCTCGGCAGTAACAACCATCTTACATCGGCTGCAAACCATATTGCGGATGTATAATTTCATCTGTTATGCAGTTACAACTGTTACATTCATTTCCGGACGGCCTAATAAGAAAGCCGACATATCATCATTCATATCAAACCCTTTTTCTACTGTGCGGATGCTGATCTTCCAGTTATCTTTTGGTTCGTATAAATTAAACTTCAAATTGATCTTGCCCGGATTCTTTTTGATATTCTTTTCAAAGAACTCAACAATTTCTTCGGTAAGAAAACGTGGTTCAATATCCACGATCAATTGCTTGGTCATGGTGCGTTTTACTGTTTCCAGCAACAGCACCTGGTTAATTTTAAATTCAAAGTCATCGGCTTTATTCCAGCGGTTTTTAAATACACCTGTAATAAATACAACAGCACCCGGCGTAAAATGGTCTTTGAATTTGACGAAGTCTTCGCCAAACAAAGCAAACTCAGTATTGCCGGTGTAATCTTCAATCATACAAATACCAAACTGCTTACCTGTTTTGGTTACACGCTGGTTGTGGGCAGTAACCAAACCTGCTAAACGAAAAGTCTGGAACGGATTGGCATGCAGCAGGATCGCTTCTTTAAATTCATTGAAGTCTGCAAGCGATGTAATTTTATAATGCTTCAATTCGAAACGGAAATGATCTAACGGGTGACCGCTGATAAAGATACCGGTGATCTCTTTTTCATGATCGAGTTTTTCGGTTAACGTCCATTCTTCGCAGTTTACAATCTTGGGCGTAGGAATTTCCATCATCATGCTTTCGCCAAACAAAGTATTGGTGTTGCTTTGCACATTTGCCTGGAAGCGGTTGCCAAATGCAATGATGCGTTCCAGTGTGTTCACTGTATCGCCGGGCATCACATGAAAATATTGTGCACGGTGATATTCTTTAAAACAATCAAACGCTCCACCGTACACCAAACATTCCAGCGATTTTTTATTTACTGTACGTTGGTTCACACGTTTAATAAAATCAAACACATCTTTGTACGGTCCTTTCTTTGCACGTTCGTCGATAATACTTTCAATAGCTGCTTCACCCACACCTTTCAATCCACCCAAACCAAAACGGATTTCGCCTGCTTTGTTCACAGCAAAACCATTTTGTGATTCGTTGATATCCGGCCCCAATACTTTTATGCCCATGCGTTTACACTCTTCCATAAAGAAGGTGATCTTTTCAATAGCGCCGGCGTTGTTTAACACAGCGCTCATGTATTCGCCGGGATAATGTGCTTTTAAATAAGCGGTTTGGTATGCCACAAACGCATAACAGGTAGAATGCGATTTGTTGAAGGCATATTGTGCAAACGCTTCCCAGTCGGTCCATATTTTTTCCAGCTTGTCTGCAGGATGTCCTTTTGCCATCGCTCCATCCACAAACTGTTTTTTCATTTTATCAAGAACGGCTTTTTGT